>CAZPUI010000275.1:0-7000 GCA_964589695.1 uncultured Solibacteraceae bacterium
TGGGAAGGACCTCCCATCCAGGCCCTGGGACCCCACCAGAAGTCGACGGTCTGTCTTCTGTTCCAGGGCCAGGCGGTGGTGAGCCAGCACCTGGGGGACCTGGCCAGTCCCGAAAGTTGCAGGTTGCTCCGCTGCACGGTGGAGGATCTGCTGGCCTTCTTCAAAATCCACCCCGGAATTCTGGCCTGTGACCTTCATCCCGAGTACGCCTCCACCCGCCTGGCGGAGGAACTCGCCGATCTCTGGGACCTGCCCCTGGTGCGGGTCCAGCACCACCATGCCCATGGCGCCGCCGTGGCGGCGGAGTTGGGGCTGGAACGGCCCTTCCTGGCCCTGGCCTGGGATGGCACGGGGCTGGGGACCGAGGGATCCGTGTGGGGCTGCGAGGCCCTGCGGGTGGAGGGCAGCCAGTTCCAGCGGGTGGGGCACCTCCGGCCCTTTCCCCTGCCGGGTGGGGATGCCGCCGGGCGCGATCCCCGGCGGAGCGCCGCGGGCCTGCTCTGGGCCACCCAGGGCAACCTGGCCGTCGCATCCTGGCTTGGCGCCGAGGAGGTCCGCCTCTGGTCCACCATGCTGGACCGGGGGCTCAACAGCCCCATGACCAGCAGCCTGGGGCGCCTCTTCGATGGGGTGGCGGCCTTGGTGGGGGTGCGACGGCGGCACGGCTTCGAGGGGCAGGCGGCCATGGAGCTGGAGTGGTGCGCCGAGGGGGAGCAGGCTCCCTATCCCTGGACCTGGGAGGGGGGTGTGGCGGACCCGCGGACTTTGGTGGCGGCCCTTCTGGAGGACCACGGACGGGGCGAACCCGGGAGCCGCCTCAGTGCTCGCTTCCATGCGGCGCTGGTGGACCTGGCCCTGGGCTTTGCCAGGGTGGGGGGCCTGGAGGACGTGGTTCTGGCCGGGGGCTGCTTCCAGAACCAGCGTCTGGCCACCTCCGTGGCCCGCGCCCTGGCAGCCCAGGGTCACCGGGTCCACCTTCCCCGGGCCTTTCCCGTGAACGACGGGGCCATCAGCCTGGGCCAGGCCTGGGTGGCCTCGAAGTCCCTCTGATCAGGAGACCTTGGCAATCCCTGGAAGCAGGGCGGCAAGCTCCAGGGCCCAGGCGTCGATGGCCCCCCAGTTGCGGCCCCCCATGCGCCAGCGCAGCCACGTGGGGAGGGGCAGTTCATCGAGCAGCTTCTGGACGCGGGTCTCGTGCCAGCCGGCGAAGAGGGCGAATTGGAAAGGGGCGATCCCATGGGCAGTGGCGATCCGTGCCTGGTACTCCGCCCGGGCGTCCTGCTTCCAGGCCTCCCGGGCCAGGGCGTTGCCCACGGTGAAGAAGGCCAGGGGGCACGCGCCCAGGGAAGGGCTCTGGGCCACCAACCACTGCCGAACCCCTTCGTTCAGCTTGCCATTTCGATCCCCGGAACCGACCACCACCGCATCGAAGCCCTTCGTGGACAGACGAGGGTGGGCCGAGCGCACGGTCACCTCGGCTCCCGCAGACGTAAGGATCATTCCCACCCGCCGGGCGATGCCCGCCGTGCAACCGCTGCTGCTGCCGAAGAGGATGAGGATCCGCATGGTCACCTACCAAACCGCCCCATGGGAAGGTTCCCAGGGACTTAATAATGTCATTGATCATAGTTTGGGTGCGGCCCTGGGAACAAGTCAAAGATGGTAATTCATTAAAAACCAAGCCTGGGGCATGTTTGACGCGAAATGACCCTCGGAAATATGGCCCGTGGATCATGGATGGCATGAGACTCTCGATGTTGAGAGGTCGCCTACCCAACCCGCCTTCGATGGGCAATGAATGGTGTTGAATCGTGTGCGTCCTGGAGGGAGTACCGGGCAGGCACGTACCTGCCATTCCAAACCGAACCGCGCGTTTGCCTGAGAGGGAGCCTTCAAAGCCATGGAGGGCTGTGAAGGCGATGTGCGATCAATCCCGGCGGGTCATGGCATCCATGCGCTCCGCCAGGTGGGCCAACTGGGAGGCCGTGCGGGCCACCTCCTCCACGGTGGTGGCCAGGTGGGCGATGGCCTCCGCCGTGCGGCTGGCGCCCTGGGCCCCCTCTTCCACCTGCTCCGCCGCCTGGCCGCTGGTGCGGGCTTGTTCGTCGGAGGCGTATCCGATCTGCTGGATGATGGTGTTCAATTGCACACTGGCATCCCGGATGGTGCGCAGGGAGCCCACGGTGCCCTGGACGGTCCTGCCTCCCAGACCCATGGCTTCCTGGGTTTCCTTCACCATGGCGCTGATCTCCTGGGCGGCCTCGGCGGACCTTTCCGCCAACTTGCGCACCTCCTCTGCCACCACCGCAAAGCCCCGGCCAGCATCCCCGGCCTTGGCGGCCTCGATGGCCGCGTTGAGGCTGAGCATATTGGTCTGTTCGGCGATTTCCTGAATCACGTTGGCAGCGTAGTGGATGCGCCCCGCCGCGGACTGGATGGCGCCCATGGCCTCCTGGGTGGCCTGGCCTGCCTTGTCGCCGGACTCCGCAGCCTGGACCGCCTCGTCCGCCCGCTGGCGGCTGTCGGCCACATGTCCCGCCACCCGTTGGATGGAGTGGGACAAGCGCTTCACGGCCTCCGAGACCCCCTGGGCCGTGCGCCGTTGGGTCTCCGCCCCACCGGCCAGGGACCTCGTGGTCTCACTCATGTTCTCCGTGGTGCTGGAGAGGGTGGTGGCGCTGGCGGCCAACTGGTGGCTGATGGCTTGCAGGTCCGCCATCAGGGCGGTCAGGGACTGGTTCATGCCCTCCAGTTCCCCGGTTCGGGCGTGGATGGTGGCCTCCAGGTTGAGGTTTTGCCGACGCATGGCGGACAGGCGCCAGCGGATGAGGGCGTAGAGCAGGACCAGGGCCAGGAGCCCCAGGAAGCCACGGAAGAGCAGGGTCTGATGCCAGGACGGCTGCACCAGGAAGGGGGCCTGGGCCGTGGGGCCCCAGGGACCCACTCCATTCCTGGCCCGGACTTCGAAGGTGTAAGTGCCAGGGCTGAGGGCCGTGTAGTGCTGCACCCGGCTCTCCACCCTCCGCCACTCCGACTCCAGGTCCAGGAGTCGAACCTGGAGCTCGGTGGTTTCCTCCTGGGCATACGAGATGGCCGAGAAGGCCACGTCCAGCGCCGAGGGGCCCGGGGGTACCCGCACGGTGTCCGAGGGGTCGGAAAAGCTGCGGGGTCCGAAGGCCAGGGACTGGATGGCGCAGGCCGGAGCCTCCAGCGGGCCTGTGTACAGGGTCGGATCGAAGAGAAGCAGGCCTTCGCTGGTGCCGAAATAGAGGCTCCCATCGGGGGCGGTGGCCACGGCCTGGGAGGAACAATCATCCCCCACCAGGCCATCGGCCTTGCCGAAGACTTCCACCCGCTTGTCAGGCCGGATCATGACCACGCCCGCCCCTGTGCCCAGCCAGAACTGGCCCCGGGCATCCTCCCGGATGATGTAGACCTTGCCCTCGGGAATACCGGGCAGGTTCTGGGGCGTCCAGGTTTCCATCACCTTGAGGCGGCCGCCCTCGTAGCGGGTCAGGCTCAGTCCGATCGCATCCCAGTAGGCCATGACCAGGGTTCCGTCCTTGCGGAAGGTGATGTAGGCCACGAAGTCCCGCAAAAGCCCATCGGCGCTGCGGAAGCGCTTCCAGGTTCCCTGGTCCAGCACCGCCACGCCCTGCTCTCCGGCCACCCAGACCCGGCCTTCGGGGTCCAGGCACATGTCCCGCAACTTCTCCGTGGCGCTGCCAAAGGGCAGGTTCTGGTGCTCGAAGGACCAGGTGTCACCCTTTCGGGTGCCTTTGTAGACGCCCCCATCCGTGCTCACCCAGAGGTTGTCCCCCCGATCGAAGAGCAGGCGGTAGTTGATGTTGGGGGGGGTGAGCCCCTGGGCCCGGCCGATCTTCTCCACCCGGCCCGTGCGGAGGTCCACGGCGGTGATCTCGGCGGGATTACCGCTGAAATAGAGCTTGCCCTGGGCATCCTGGGCGATGGTGTTGATCTTGGCCCTGGGCACGGCGTTGAAGAGCTGCCAGCCCTCGGGGGTGCCTTCGGAGACCCCGGCGTCGGTGCCCACGAAGACCCGCCCGCTGGAGTGTCGGAACACCGTCCAGATGCAGTTGCTATGAAGGCCCTGGAGGTTGGTGGCACCCCGCCAGAGTCCTCGTCCCCGGATGCGCAGGAGGCCCGTGCCCGCCAGCCAGGTGTTGCCCTCGCGATCCTGGCACATGCCCCTCACCAGGGAGGTGGGCAGTCCCTCCTTGATGCCCAGGGGGGTCCATCGGCCGTCGAAATGGCGGGTGAGGCCCCGGTTGGTGTTGGTCCAAAGCCCCCCCTGGGGATCGGCCATGAGGAAGGGGTTCTGACTCGCGGGGAGTACTGTGGTCCCCATACTGCGGAATCCCGGTTCCCCGGGACGGTGCACCAGGAGGTCGGCCAGGCTGCGGGCCCACACCCGGCCCCCCTTGTCCACAGCCAGGGCTTCCAGCGGTTTGGGGGCTGCCCCCTCCAGGGGTACGGGTTCAAAGCGTTGACCATCGGGGGAGCGGTACACCGCTGCGCCCTGACCATTCCAGGAGGCCACCCAGAAGGACAACCCGTCCGGGGCAAGGACGCCTGCCGTGGCCTGGGCCCCCGGCCAGGTCGTGACCCGGGTATAGCTGCCTTGCTCATCCGGGCGGAAGGGACCCTGGTCCGTGAGGATCCACATGCGCCGATCGGGTCCCCGGGTGAGTCCCAAGGTTCGGGCGGTGGGCATGCCCTTGGGTTTCTCGAAACGGCCGTCCTTTAGGAACACCGCCCCGCTGAAGGTGTGGGCCCAGACCGTGCCGTCGACGGCGATGTGGACCCTTTCGATGGTGTTGGAGGGCAGGCCCTGGGCTTCCGTGAAGCCCCTGAACCGGGCGCCATCATAGCGGTAGAGGCCGAAATCGGTTCCCACCCACAGGTATCCCCTGGGATCCTGGGCCACGTCATTCAGGGTCTGGCTTCCCAGCCCTTGTTCTTGGCCATAGATCTTGAACCGGAAGGCCGTGAGCGGACCCTGGGCCAAGGCCTGGGCCAGGATGGCCAGGGCGAGTCCAAGAATCTTGAAACACCTGGATTCCATGGTGGGCTCCCGGGGACTCTTCGGCCCGGGGCGCCCGCGGATTGATTATCGAAGCTCCTCCATGCAGGCCGCCAGCACCTCCGGACCCGGCTTCACGACGGGGGTGGGCAGGTTCCACAGGGGGGCATCCACCAGATGGAGATGGTCGTGCAGGGTCGGGGCCTCGGGACGGACATAGAGCACACCCGTGAGGAACTCACCGGCCTCCCGGGCCTCGTGGATGCTGCGAAGGGCGGCGAATCGGTTCGTGGGGTCGTAGTCCTCCCGCACATTCCGGAAGGTGAGCCGACTGCCATCCGGGAAGGTGACTTCCTGGGCTTCCCCTGCGGCGATCTCCACGGAGGCCAGCTCGCGGTAGGGCACGAAGCCGAGTTCGTGGAGGGGAAGTTCCTTTTCCTTGGTGACCTTGTAGGACCTTGTGCTGCCTTCATGGTTGTTGAAGGTGACGCAGGGGCTGATGACATCGATGAGGGCGACCCCCCGGTGGGCCATGGCGGCCTTGAGGATCGTGTTCAACTGCTTGGGGTTGCCGCTGTAGGCCCGGGCCACAAAACCGCATCCCAGCTCCAGGGCCAGGGTGCAGGGGTCCACGGGGGGGAGTTCGTTCAGGTCCCCTTTCTTCAGCACGGAGCCAATGTCCGCCGTGGCGCTGAACTGCCCCTTGGTGAGGCCATAGACGCCATTGTCCTCCAGGATGTAGACCACCGGGACGTTCCGCCGAAGGAGATGCACGAAGTGCCCCATGCCGATGGACATGGAGTCCCCGTCGCCGCTCACCAGGAGGTTGAAAAGTCCGCGGTTGGCCATGGCCACCCCGGTGCACACCGTGGCCGCCCGGCCATGGACACTGTTGAAGCCCCAGGCCTGGCTCAGGAAGTAGGTGGGGGTCTTGGAGGAGCATCCGATGCCCGAGAGCTTGGCCACCCGATGGGGCTCAAGGCCCGTCTCCCAGGCGCTCTGGATGATCTGGGCCGTGATGGCATCATGCCCGCAGCCGGGGCAGAGGGTGCTCTTGGATCCGACGTAGTCCTGGCGGGTAAGGCCGAGGTGGTTGACGGGAACGCTGGGCTGGGCTGGGGTCGTCATCTCGGGCCTCACGCCTGGAAATCGGAGATCTGGTCCACCACCGGCCGCGCCGAAAGGGGACTGGAGTCGTAGTGGAGCACCTTGTGGAGGCGGGGGGCCAGATTCGGATAGGCATCCTTGAGGAGGGCAGCCATCTGTCCATCCCGGTTCTGCTCCACCACGTGCACCACGCGGTGGGACTCCAGGAAGGCCTCCACCTCGTGGGTGAAGGGCAGGGCCCGGAGCCTCAGGTAGTCCGTGGCCAGCCCGTGGTGCTCCTGGAGAATATCCCTCGCCTCCTGCACCGCAGGATCGGAGCTGCCGAAGGCCAGAATGCCGACCTCCGTGCCAGGACCCACCACGATGGGGGGTGGTACCAGGGTTCGGGCCGTCTCGTACTTTTTCAGTAATCGATCGTTCTTCGCCTTGTAGTCTTCAGGGTTCTCGCTGTAGAGCGCGTCGGGTGTGTGGCCGGTGCCCCGGGTGAAGAAGGCGCCCTTGCCCCCCGGGGTGCCCGGGATGGAGCGCCAGGGGATGCCATCCCCATCGGGATCCTTGTAGCGGCCCCAGTCCAGGACGGTGGCGAGCTGTTCCTGAGTCATAACCTTGCCCCGGTCCAGGGGTGCCGTGGGGTAGTCGAAGGGGCGGGAAGCCCAGTTCTGCATCCCCAGGTCCAGATCCGAAACCAGGAACACGGGGGTTTGCAGGCGCTCCGCCAGATTGAAGGCCTCGTAGGTAAGGCTGAAACATTCCTCCACGGAACCTGGATAGAGGCAGACATGACGGGTGTCCCCGTGGGAGGCCTTGGCACAGAGTTCGATGTCCCCTTGCATGGTGTGGGTGGGGAGA
>CAZPUI010000276.1:0-6982 GCA_964589695.1 uncultured Solibacteraceae bacterium
GTTGGCGGAGGGGCAGCCCCTGTCCCTGGCGGTGCGCACCGCCATGCACAAAGGCTTCACCGAGCCCGATCCCCGGGACGACCTCAGTGGCATGGATGTGATGCGCAAGGTGATCATCCTGGCCAGGGAGGCGGGGCTCGACCTGGAGCCGGACCCGGTGCAAGTGCAGGGCCTCCTGCCCGCCACCTTCGACAGCACCGGGGACCTGCCCACGTTCCTGGCCCGGCTCCCGGACCTGGACCACGATTTCGGGGCCCGGGTGGCCCATCTCAAGGCCCAGGGGCGCGTGCTCCGGTACGCGGGCTCCGTGAGCCCCGAAGCCTGCGCCGTGGGGCTGCTGGAGGTGGACAGTGAGCATCCGCTCTTCGGCATCCAGGGGGGCGAAAACGCCGTTTCCATCGTCACGGAGCGCTACCAGCCCCGGCCCATGGTGGTGCGGGGCTACGGCGCCGGCGCCGCCGTCACCGCCGCCGGGGTTTTCGGGGACATCCTGCGGCTGCACCAGCCCTGGGATTGAGCCGGACCGGGATGCTTTTCCATCCCCGGTTCTCCTCACCTGCTGCCAGGTTGCGCGCTGGAAACTGTTCCACCAGGCAGCAGCCGACGCCGGAGCAGTCCGCTCAGCGCGGTGGGCAGTTCAAGGTCGCACACATGGGTGCCCCCGCCACGCCCGACAGCGGGGCGCAGGGTTCAAAGACGGAACAGCCGGCCATGGGCTGACTGTTGTACGAGCAATTCTTGAGGCAGCTTGGCATGCATGTATCGTTGCAGGTTTTGGGCGTCACGCACCGATAGCTCAACGAAAGGAAGCCACAGACATCCCCTTCCGTCGCTTCACCCCCCGCAAGGGCCTGGAGCGAAGCGATGTTTTCCCTGTCGAGTTTGAGTTTTTTCATGGGGCAGACTCCTGGTGGGTGGTTGGGTTGGTCCAAGGTGATGGACGATGGGTCGTGCGGAGCTGGCTCGGGGCAGAACTGGGTGAGTCGAACCTAGCAGGCAGGGCGAGCATCAAGCGTGTCCAGCGGCCTGGAAGGCTGGTGGGAGCACAGGGGAAGGGGGCCCAGGCGTGTCTGGAAAGCGGTGGGTCGCCTGGCCGACTCCAACCCTCCTCCACCCACCCCACCTTGACGCCCCTTGGCCCCATCTGGCCTGGGGTCGGTACCAAGCCGGTCCCGTCTTGATTCGGTGTCCCTAGACTCTGGGGATCCGGAGTCCCCCATGCTTTCGAAGCGCGCTACCTCGCTCATTCTGTTGTGTGGCTGGCTCCTTGGGGCCTTGCTGGCCTGCGGCGGGAGCCAGCCTCAAGTTGATTCGACCACGACACCCTCGACCCCGGTGGTCCCGAAGGCGCGGCTGGTTTCGGTGTCCGGCCAGAACCAATCGGCAGACCCAGGCATGGTCCTGGCCGCCCCCGTCCGGATCCGTCTCCTGGATCCAGGTCAGCGTCCCATGGTGGGCGAGTCGGTGCGTTTTCAGGTGGTGTCGGGGGGCGGGTCGGTGGACGCAGGGGTCGGCATCACGGACGCCGCCGGTGAAGCCTCGGTGCGCTGGTGGGTGGGGCCGGGCCCCGAGCAGGTTCTGAAGGCCTCCAGGGATGAGGCCGTCGCGGCCTATGTCTTCGCCAACAGTCGGCTGAGCAGCGAGTACACCTGGACCCGGGACATGGAGATCCATCCCCCCAACCAGTCCGTGACGCACGACAACCGGATTCTTGAGACACCCCACTTCCTGGTCTTCAGCGATGCCTCCAGCGATGACACGAAGGTCATTTACGCCAAGATGGCCGAGGAATCCTTCCAGGAATTGATGGATGCCTTCCAGGTGGGAAGCCCCGGGGCGCTGGGCATCGATACCTCCCGGCCCGATACCAAGATCCGCATCTACTCCATCAAGAACGCACGCTATGACCAGGCCGCCTTTCGCCATGGGTTCATCCTCTACGGCCTGGATGCACCGAGCTACCAGACCTGGGGATGGGATGATTTCCGCTACCGCCGGGAGGTGAAGCACGAAACGGTCCATGTGTTGAGCTTCAAGTTCGGCATGGACGGCCGCTATCCCGGGGGCGCATCCGACACCTGGTTCGTGGAAGGCATCGCCGAGGCCTTGAGCGGGGGAGCCTTCCCCGCCATCACCACCGTTCACCAATGGAACCAGTGGCAAGGCGTCGTTGACCACCGGAACCCCATTTCCATCCATCGCTGGTCGGACATGCCTGTGCCCTATGGGCGCACCGGTGAGTACTACCCCGCCTTCGGTCTGGCGGTTCGCTACTTGATGGACGTCCTCGGGAAGCGGGCCCCCGAGTTCAAGGTCCTCTTCGGGGAGATCCTGCAGGGTTCCTCCTTTGCGCGCGCCTTCGAGAAGATGTGCGGCATGAGCCTGGAAACCTTCGAGCGCGACTTCCCACGCCTCGTGGCGGACTTCCTCCAGCCCACCCAGGAACGCATGCATCCCCCGAGTTCAAAGGTCTACACTTGCCCAGGTGCCGTTGAACGCACCGGTACGGGGGGTATATGAAGGCTGGAATGGATCGGCGAACCTTCCTGGTGGCCACGGGGGCGACCTTGGCGGCCACCCGGGCCGGGGCCCAGGTGCCGGCGGCACCCCAGGCACCCGCGCCGCCCCCACCTGCGCCGGTGCGGGTGGATCCCATGGCCCTGCGCACCAATGTGGCCGTGGCCCTGCGCCAGGCCAAGGGTCCCCACGCCATGCCCGGCCCCTTCCCGGGGGTGGTGGCGGAGGTCCATCGGGCGAACTGTCTGGAGGGGCTGAACCCCCGGCCCGGAGCCTCCGCACCCATGCTGGAGGCGGGCCTCAAGGCCCTCACGGGGGACAAGGATGTCCGGGACGCCTGGCGCCGCTTCGTCACCCCGGGCGAGCGCATCGGCATCAAGTTCAACCCCGTGGGGGCCCAGGTCTGCGGGGTCACCCAGGACCTGATCCGGGCCGTGGTGGCGGGATTGGAGGGGGCGGGCATCCCCCGCAAGGACATGGTGGTCTGGCATCGCTTTGACGACGAGCATGCCCGCACCTACACGCCCGAAGAGGCCCATCCTGGCGTGGAAGCCTACCTCCTCAACTGGTTCATCGTGAAGGAAGGCAAGAACACCCCCGGGGGCTTCGAGCGCTGGGACCAGGGTGTGTTCTACGAGGCGGACCACACCCTGCCCGATGCCCAGAACATCCTGGAAGAGATGTTCCACGGGGGTACCAAGAGCTACTTCCCCAACCTGCTCACCCACGGACGCGCCGAGGGCGGGGTGGACAAGATCATCAACATCCCGGTGCTCAAGCACCACGGCAGCAGCGTGATCACCGGGGCGCTCAAGAACCTGGCCTACGGGGTCACCACCAACTGCCCCCGGGGCCATGCCTTCATCCACCGTTTCATCCCCGAGGTCTGCGCCTTTCCCCCCGTGCGGGACAAGGTGGTCCTGAACATCATGGATGGCTACCGCGTCCAGTACGACCGGGGGCCCGCCCCGGCCCCCCAGTTCATCGTGCCCCATGAGCGGATCTACGTGGCCACGGATCCCGTGGCCATGGACAGCATCGGCTTTGAGGTCATCCTGGCCCAGCAGATCGCCGCGGGTCGCCTCAAGGCCGAACGGGCCCCGGAGGTGCGGCTGCGCCACTACGGCCTGGCCGTGGCGGAAAACCTGGGGCTGGGTGTACACCGCGGCCGCCCCATCGACCACCGGCGGGTCAGCCTGTAGGCTCAAAGCTTTCCCACCCCCGCTGTCCACGATGGAGCTCGGTGCGCGAGAATGACCCATGCGCGCATGGGTCCAATTCCTGCTCCTGACCACTGGGGTCACCTTTGGCACGGGCCTCAGGGCCCAGGCCTTGGAGGGGGCCAAAGCCTTCGAGCATGTGCGGCGAGTGGTCGCCCTGGGGCCCCGTCCCTCGGGATCGAAGACCCTGGACGCCTGCCGCGCCTATCTCCAGGCACAGGTGGCGGCCCTGGGGCTCAGGCTGGAAGCGCAGCCATTCACGGCCCTGACCCCCCTGGGTCCCATCCCCATGGTGAATCTCTCCGTCCTGCTCCCAGGTACCCAACCCGGCCGCATCCTGGTGGGGGGGCACTACGACACCAAGCGCTTCGAGTTTCCTTTCGTGGGGGCCAACGACGGAGGCTCCAGCACGGGCTTCCTCCTGGAGTTTTTGCGCGTGGTGAAGGACCGTCCCCGCAAGTTGGCCCTGGAAGTGGTCTTCTTCGATGGTGAGGAAGCCCTTGTGGAATGGGGGGGCACGGACCGGGTGTACGGCAGTCGGAACTATGTGGAGACGGCCCGCAGGGAGCGACGGCTCGGCGACCTGCGGGCCATGGTCCTGGTGGACATGATCGGGGACAAGCACCTGAACCTGAAGCGGGATAGCTCCTCCACCCCCTGGCTCACGGACCTGGTGTGGGCTTCGGCCCGGCGCCTGGGCCACGGTCGGCATTTCCTGAACGAGAACCTGGGGGTGGACGATGACCACCTCCCCTTCCTCCAGGCGGGCATTCCCGCCGTGGATCTCATTGACATGGATTACCCACCCTGGCACACGGCGGGAGACACCCTGGACAAGGTCTGTGCCCAGAGCCTTCAGGTGGTGGGGGAGGTGTTGCTGGACGCGCTTCCCAGGATTGAAGCGAGGCTCCTGCCCGGCGGGGCGAAACGGAACTGAGGGACTCCCAGGGGGACCCCGGCCCATGACCCGCCGCTGAGGGCGGTCTACTTGAAGCGATAGGACATGGAGAGCTGGAGTGTCGTGAAGGGGGTCAGGACCTTTTCCCCGCCATCGACCTGGAGGCCCAGCTCCGTGCCCCAGGTTCGGTTGAACTGGTAACCCACACCCACGTTGAGTCCGAGGCGAGTCCAGGTCTTGGACTTGTCCAGGGACTGGGGTGTCTGCCCTGGTGTGGACACGAGGCTCTGAACGCCCCTGTCGGTGCGTCGCCACCCATGGACGGCGAGCCCGGCCGCGAGGTAGACGCCGTGTCCATCAGGGTGGAAGTGGTAGAGGGCATCCAGGCCCAGGGCTGTCTGGGTGTTTCGGGTCTCGTACTCAATTCGGGTGTTCACTTCCGGGGAGCCAAGCGGGCCTTGCCAAGTCCAACTCCGGTCGGCATACCGGGTGAATTCCAGGCGAGGTCTCAAGGTCCAGGTATCCGTCACCTTCCAAAGGCCGAACAGACCAACCTGGAATCCGGGTCGGGAGGTGGCCTCATCACTGGGGTGGATGGGAAACACCGTGGAAGCCTTGGCGCCCAATCCCATCGGCGTTTGGGCCGACAGGGGAGGCAGGAAGAAGAACAGGAGCGGGAGTGCGTAGCGCGACATCTTAGACCTCCGATGGGGGGGAAGGGCCAGGGAGCGCGCCGAACCCTTGGACACGCCCCGTCCATGCCCTCAGCACCTTGGTGTGGGTAGGGTGCATGGGCTTTCTGATACCTACCTACGGGACACCCACCCCTGGGTTGCGACACCTCGACGAGCGTGAGGATGACCTCGACCAACCCAGGAAATGCCTCGGCGAGCCCCATCCCCGGGCTGCCGCTGGAGCCTTTCCGGGGGGAACCCCTCAGGCCACGGGGGCCTCATTCCGACATCTTGAGGGTCTGCAGGAACGCCATCAGGCGCCGGTGCTTCTCCAGGCCCGCCTTGTGGGTCTTCTGGTAGAGGAAGAAGCGGTAGAAGCGATCCTCCGTGGTGCGGATGGAGGGGAAGAGCTGAACCAGCTCCCCCCGGTCGAATTCGCGCTGCACGCTGTACTGGGGGGCCAGCACCACCCCCAGGCCGTGGACGGCGGCGTGCACCATGCCCCGAATGTGGTTCACGGCCGTGATGCGCCGAAGCTCGGGGCGCTGCCCTTCCGGGAGGGTCAGCATGAAGCGGTGCCACCATTCGCCGGCCTTGTCCAGGGAGAGCACCGGAGCGTGGGCCAGGTCGCTGGGGGCCTCGATGGCGTGCAGCTTCAGGAGCCCCGGGGCGCAGGCCACCGCATAGAGCTCCCGGAAGAGCGGAACCTTCTGGAGGTCGGGTCGAAAATGCTCCCGGCAATCGATGATGATGTCCAGGTCATCCCTGAGAAGGGGGTCCAGGAGGTCCGTGCTCAGGGTGAAATCGAGCTCGATCCCTGGGTTGTCTCGCAGGAAGACACCCATCTGCTTCATCAGCACATGGCATCCCAGTTCGATGGTGGAACCCAGCCGGATCCGGCCCAGGGACAGGGAACGGCCGCGCTGGAAATCCTCGCAGATGGCATCCAGCTGCGCGAACACGGATTCGCAGGTCCGGTAGAGGCGGCGGCCTTCATCGGTCAAGCGCAGCTCCTTCACCCGCCGGTCGATGAGGACCACCCCCGCCAGTTCTTCCAGCTTGTGGATGCCATGGCTGATGGCGGACTGCGTGCGGTACAGGCGCCGGGCCGCTTCCGAGAAGCTCCCCGCCTGAACGAGGGTGAAGAAGGTTCGAAGCTGATGGAGGTCGAGGCAACTGTCCATAGGATGAATCCAGTTCATACAGCAGATGAGAACAATGAAATCTTACCCCATGGGCGGGGGCGTTAACCTTTTTCCATGGAGCGTGCAGGATCCGCCAGGGAAGCGGCCTCACGCGCAGAGGAGACGTCATGAGTCAGTTCAAGATCGCGTGGCTGCCCGGCGATGGCGTCGGTGTCGAAGTCATGGAGGCGGCCAAGCTCTGTTTCGACGCCTTGAAGTTCGACGCCACCTACACCCATGGCGACATCGGGTGGGAGTTCTGGCGCACCGAAGGGGAGTGCTTCCCCCAGCGCACCATCGACCTGCTGAAGGCAAGCCATGCCGCCATGTTCGGGGCCATCACCTCCAAGCCAGTGAAGGACGCGGAGAAGGAGCTGATCCCCGAACTCCAGGGCAAGGGCCTGGTCTACCGCAGCCCCATCGTGCGCATGCGCCAGATGTTCGACCTCTACACCTGCCTGCGGCCCTGCAAGGCCTATCCTGGCAATT
>CAZPUI010000277.1:0-6971 GCA_964589695.1 uncultured Solibacteraceae bacterium
CGAAATCCGTGGGGATGTTGGCCGTGGCCAACCGGTAGCGGCAGCGGTTGAAGAGGCTGTGGAGGGCGTGACCGAACTCATGGAAGAGGGTGCTCACTTCATCCGGCGTCAGCAGGGCCGGAGCATCCTTGGTGGGGGCCGTGAAGTTGCAGACATTCACCACCAGCGGCAGGACCTCGCCCTTGGGGGTCCGCTGGCCCTCCCGGAAGGTCAGGCACCAGGCCCCCCCCTTCTTGGTGGCCCTGGGGTGGAAATCCATGTAGAGCAGGCCCACGGGCTTCCCGTCCTTCTCCTTCACCTCGAAAGTCCGGACCTCGGGATGGAAGACGGGAATGTCCTTGCGCTCCTTGAAGGTGATGCCATAGAGCTTCTGGGCCACGTAGAAGGCCCCTTCCCGCACCCGGTCCAGGGGGAAGTAGGGCCTCAGCGCCTCCTCGTCCAGATCGTACTTGGCCTTTCGCACCTTCTCCGTGTAGTAGCGCCAGTCGGCGGGCTCCAGCTTGAAGCCCCCCCCCTCGGCGTCGATCATGGCCTGAAGGTCCTTGGCCTCACCCTTGGCCTTGGCCAGGGCCGGGACCCAGAGCTGGTGCATGAGTGCATAGGCCTTCTCGGGCACCTTGGCCATGCGATCGTCCAGGATGAAATGGGCCCAGGTGGGGAAGCCCAGGAGCTTGGCCTTTTCGGCCCGCAGGGCCGCGATCTTCGCGAAGACGGGCCGATTGTCCATCCCGGGCTGCTCGCAGCGCCCTGCGTAGGCCGCCAGGAGCTGCTTGCGCAGCTCGCGGTTCTCGGCACTCTGCAGGAAGGGCCAGAGGCTGGGCCAGTGCAGGGTGAAGACCCACTTGCCGGGCTTCCCGGCATCCTTGGCCGCCTGGGCCGCAGCCTCCACCACCCCCGCGGGAAGGCCCTTGAGGTCCTCGGCCTTCTCCACCACCAACTTATAACTATTGTCACCCTTTAATTTATTCTCGGGAAACTGGAGCTCCAGAAGACTCAATTCGCCGTTCAGGGCCCGAAATCGCTCCTGCTGAGGCCCCTGGATGAGGGCGCCCCCCCGCACCATGTCCCGGTAGGCCTTGGACAGGACCGTGAGCTGCTCGGGGGTGAGCTTGAGGCTGGCCTTGTGGTCGAACACGACCTTTACCCGCTTGAACAGCTCGGGGTTGAGGGCGATGTCGTCCCGGTGGGCCGCCAGGAGGGGCATGATCTCCTTGGCCACGGCCTGGAGCTCCGGTGTGGACACCGCGTCGCTCATGTTGAAGAAGACATTGGCCACCTTGGACAGGAGCAGTCCACTGCGATCGAGGGCCTCGATGGTGTTCGCGAAGGTGGGCGCCGCAGGGTTTTTAAGGATGGCGCCGATCTCACGCTTGTGCTCGGCAATGCCCGCCTTGAAGGCCGGCAGGTAGTGGCCCACCTGGATTTCGTTGAAGGGGGGCGCCCCGTAGGGCGTCTTCCAGGGCTTCAGGAAGGGATTGGAATCGGCAGCCGCCACGGGCATCACCAGCAGGAAGGCCACAGTGGCCAGGATTCGACTTGGGGACATGGGGTTCTCCGGGAGGGGGAAAAGGCTTTCCACACCCGCCCAGATTGGGGTGCCGCGGCTGTGACGAGCGCCACAGCTGGACCGTGGGGGTGGAAGCAGGTCTCCTGGAGGCCTGGGGCATCGGCTGGGTTTGGACCTTGGTGGCCAGGCCAGGGCCTGGAACATCTCGGCGAACCGTCCTGCGGCTTCAGCCCAGTCGGCCCAGTTCCAGGAGGTACCGGAGCCTGAATCGCGTAATCCGGGCGTTGAGGGGCTTCCACATCACATCGTCCACCATGGTTTCCACCAGGCTGAGCATGGGCAGTTCCGCCTTTTCGCAAAGCAGGAGCATGGGCAGGGCCGCGAATTCGGGTTGAGCCCGGAAGGAGGCGAGAAACTCATGGACACCCTCGGGATCCAGGCTCGTGTCCAGGACCAGCAGGGCATCCCCGGGTTGCAGGACCCCGACCCGTTCGTCAAGCTGACCCACAAGGCGGGTCTGGTGGCCCTCCAGGGCGAACTGGGCCGGGAGGGTCGCCCGCAGGGCATTGGAGAGGCTGGCCAAGACGATCTGCGAGGGACCCGGCGCCCCAGCCTGCCCACCCTTGGCCCGGCGCAGGGCCTGGAGGGTCAGATGCATGCGCACGCGGATGCGCAGCAGGGTGTCCTGAACCTGCTTGGGAAGGTAGTCATCCGCGCCGGCCTCCATGCAGCGATCGAAGGCATCCGAGCGGAGGTCCGTCAGCATGAGGACCGTGGTTCCAGCGTGGGCCGGATCCTGCTTGAGGACGCGGCAGAGCTCGAACCCATCCATGCCCGGCATGATGACATCCAGCAGGATCAGGTCGAACCGGGCAGTGGCCAGGCGTTCCAGGGCCTCCCGAGCGTTGCCCACGGACACCACCTCCTTGCCCATGGGTCCCAGGCGCAGGGGCAGCATCCTTCGATGCACCGCCAGATCCTCCACGTGGAGGATGCGGGGATTGAATGGGCTCGAAGGGTTCACGGACACTCCTCGCGTGGAACGGGAAAAGCCAACCAAACGAACCCATCGGCACATTTCTGATCGGGAGTGATGATGGGCATCCTCGTGCGCACCCAAAGGGATTAGACTACCTCATGGTTCGAGGTATTCATGCACACGCCTAGGCCCCTCCTGGCCCTTCTCTTCTTGGCGGGCCCCCTCGGGGCGGACACCTATCCGCGGCAACCCGGCGTGGACATCCAGCATTACGTCTTCCGCCTGGGGGTGGAGGATGGATCCGATGGGATCCAGGGCCATACCACCGTGACCCTGCGCCTCACCCGGGATGGCGTGGGGGAACTGGCCCTGGACTTGGCGGCCCCCCGGGAAGGCAAGGGCATGACCGTGACCCAGGTCCAGCTCCAGGGTCGCCCCGCCCCCTACACCCACCAGGGGGAGCGGCTCCTGGTGAACCTGGGCCCAGGGCGCAAGGGGGGCGAGGTGCTGGGGGTGGAGGTCCACTACGGCGGCAAACCCGCCGCAGGACTCAAGTTCCTGAAGAACAAGCATGGCGAGCGCACCCTGTTCAGCGAGAACTGGCCCAACAAGGCCCACCAGTGGCTGCCGGTCCTGGATCACCCCAGCGACAAGGCCACGGCGGAATTCATCGTGGAAGCCCCGGCCCAGTACCAGGTGGTCTCCAATGGCCTGCTGGTGGAGACCCATGACCTCCCCGACCAGCGCCGGCGCACCCACTGGCGGCAGGACCAGCCCCTGCCCGTGTGGCTCTACAACGTGGGCATCGCCCGCTTTGCCGTGCACCATGCCCCCCCCGTGGGCACGGTTCCCCTCCAAAGCTGGGTGTTCCCCCAGGACCGCGAAGCGGGATTCAGGGTCCTGGAGGAACCCGCCCGCCAGGCCGTGGCCTTCTTCAGTGCCCGCATTGCCCCCTACCCCTACGACAAGCTGGCCAATGTGCAGGCCGCAGGCGTGGGGGGCGGCATGGAGCACGCCACCGCCATCTTCTACGGCCAAGGGAACTTCACGGGCCGCTCCATCAGTGGCCTGGTGGCCCACGAAATCGCCCACCAGTGGTTCGGCAATGCCGTCACCGAGGCCGACTGGAACGAGGTCTGGCTCAGCGAGGGCTTCGCCACCTACCTCACGGACTGCTTCGTGGAGCACACCCAGGGCCGGGACGCCTTCGTGGCCTCCCTCCAGCGGGAGCGCCAGAGCGTGATCCGGGCCGAGGCCCAGAGCCCCGACACCCCCATCGTGCACCGCGACCTGACCGACATGGGCAGGGTCCTCAACACCTTCGTCTACCAGAAGGCGGCCTGGGTGCTCCATATGCTCCGGAGCCAGCTGGGGGACGCCCCCTTCTGGCGAGGGCTCCGGACCTACTTCCTCCGCCACCAGCACGGCACCGCCACCACCGCCGACTTCCAGCGGGCCATGGAGGAGGCCAGCGGCCAGGACCTGGGCCCCTTCCTCACACAGTGGCTGCATCGGCCTGGTGTGCCCAAGCTCCAGGGCACCTGGCGCTTCGAAGCTGGTACCCAGGAGGTGGTGGTGGACCTGGAGCAGACCCAGGCCGCCGAGCCCTTCGTCCTCCCCCTCACCCTCGGCCTGGGCGGACGCAAAGAGATGGTGGAGCTGAAGGCGCGTCGCCACACCTTCCGCTTCAAGGTCACGGCGGAACCCACCCGTATCGAGGTGGACCCCCAGACCACCGCCCTGGTGGATGCACCGCCCGAGCTCAGGAAGGATAAGTAAACCCCAGGGCGGGGAAGCTCACTTGCGCTTTTCGGGGGCGGTCGACTGGAAGCGTCGGGAGGCCACGCCCTTGGATTCCATTTTGGCGAGAACCTTGCGGCAGGATTCCAGGAGGGACTTTTCCTGGGTTTCGGGCGAGGTCGCGGGCGTCTCGGGGGTCACCATGACGGACAGGCCCAGGGTCCTCTCCCGTGAATCCCCATAGGCGAGTTGGAGCAGCCCCATGGAATAGTTGGTTCCATTCGCTTTCAAGCGCTCGAAGGCCTTGGCGGAGCGTTCGCCAAATTCCTTGGAGACCTCAGGCAGTGGGGGCTGGGGCCCCTTTTCGAGGGCCTGCAGCCGCAGTTCCACGGCCTCCTTGGCCAATTGGGCAAGCCGGTACAATTGCCCCGGATTCGTCCTACCCCGTTTTCCCTGATTTTCCAATGCTTCTGGGAAACCCAGGACCTCGAGGCAGCCCTTCCCCATACGCAGGGTGGCCTGGGCTGGACTGGGAGCAGGCGGGACTTCCTCGGTTTTCCTAGTCTGTAGGGCCTGGCAAAAGAGGGCGCCTCCCCCCAGGATGGCGAGCCCCAGGGCCAGGGCAATCCCCCGGAAGGCGGGTGGGGTACCGGGGACGTGTCTGAGCATGCGTTCAATGCGGTTCATCAAGGGACCTCTCTGGGAAGCGTGGACCCCCACCGGCAGGGCCGGCCCTAGGGGGTGGGTTCGTCGTAGGACTTCGAGGCGTGCCAGGGCCTCGGCATAGGGCAAGGGATCCCCCAGCCAGGCCACAGCCTCGTCGTCGCAGCAGTGTTCGCGCAGGATGCGGACCTGGCGGGACAGCCACCAGACCGCGGGGTGGTAGAAGAGGAGGGTCTCCGCCAGGGCCTGAAGGGCCTGACCCAGGTGGTCCAGGCGGCGGAGGTGGGCCATCTCATGGGCCAACACGGCTTCCAGAGCCCGTGGATCCAGATTCAGCAGGGCCCCTGCGGGGAGCAGGATCACGGGACGAAGGAGGCCCCACACCATGGGCGAGGAGGCCCAGTGGCTTAGGAAGAGGCGGACGGGACGCCGGACACCCATGCGCTCACGAAGGGTTTCCACCACCTGCAACCAAGCCCCAGGCGGAGTTTCTCGGTCGTGGCGGAAGAGTTGGCGGGATTGGTAGAGGCCAACCCCCTGTCGCAGGAACATGAAGGGCACCCCCAGGAGCCAAAGGCTCCCGGCCACCCGCGCCAGACCGTCCGGCCAGGGCTGGTGGCCCGGCAGGGCCCCGAAGAGGGGCAGGACCGTGCGGGCCTCGGGTGCCGAGGAGAGGGGCTCCAGTCGGACCTGGAAGATGGGTGCGGCACCTGCGGACGCCAGGAGGATCCAGGTCAGCAGGAAGGCCAGCACCATGGCCAGGAGGAACCCCAGGCTGAGGTCATGGCGCAAGCGGGGCGATCGGTTCCGCGCCAGGGCCAGGGAGACCCAGGCCAGGAGTCCCAGGAGGGCACCCTGCCACGTGCTGTGCAGGAGGGTCCACCCGAGGCTGGACGCGAGGATCATCATCCCCTGGCCCCTCCCTGGCGACGTCGCCGGGTCTCCTCCAGAAGCGTCTGGATGGCCTCCAGATCAGCCTCCGAAGCCACCTCACCCTCCAGGGCCGAGAGCACGAAGGCGCGAGCGTCGCCGCCGAAGGCCCGGGAGAGCATATCCTGTGCCAGCTGGCGCCGCGTCTCCTCGGCCGCCTGGGCGGGTCGGTAGATGTGGGAACGGTTGGCATCGTCCCGCACCACCAAGCCCTTCTCCAGCATCACCAGGAGCAGCTTCAGGGTGGTGTTGTAGATGGCCTCGTCCTGGGGATACAGGACCCGATGGACATCCCGGACGGTGCTGGGCCCCCGTTCCCAGAGCACCCGCAGGATGGCGAGTTCGGCTTCCGTGGGGCGGGGCGGGAGGACCATGGGAGCTCCAGAGGCACGTACGAAGTTTTTCATTTCGAAGTGTAGCCCAGCGTGGGCGGCGCGCGGCACGCCATGGAGGCCCCCTTCCAGGATGAATCCAGGCTTCGCCGCCCGGATGGAAGATAATGTACGAAATCATTCAGTGATGTCAATGAAGTTTTTCGTACATTCCTCCAAACCACCGGAACCCCCGCCAAGCTCAGGAAACCATCCGGGGGCGGTGACCGGCCCGTCGCCGTTCAGGTCCCACCCAGTGGCGAGCACCCCGAGGGCGCAACTCCAGCCCACCCGCTCCGCTGGGACCGCCACGAGGTCATGGCTGCCATTGGAAGGCAGCAGCACCTGGCCACACGCCTCGCCCGCCGGGAGCCAGGGGTCCCGGATGACTCGGTGGACCGCAGGCTGCGCCAAGGCCAGGCCGGAACGACCTGCGGGGAGCCCCTGCTCCTTGATCCCCCGCCCCCGCCTGCACCAGGCAATCCTCACCCTGGCGCGCCTTGGCCAGGGCACCTTGATCTCCGGTCTGGTGAAGTTCTGGGTGGAGGAGCACCCATACGGGCAGTCCTGCGGACCGCGTTGCGTCTCAGGATTCGGGGTGGGCAGCGGGCCAGCGGACCGCAGCCCTGGACATGGCAAGGAATTCGGCAGGCCCCTGGTTCAGCTCGCCTGGATCCGACGCTGCACCTTCATCCGTCGAGTGTGCTGCGGCCATGGGTGGCGCCCGTGTCCAGGGGCCTCGCCTCCACCACCACACGCTCGCCTCGGGTGGGCAGCCTGT
>CAZPUI010000278.1:0-6971 GCA_964589695.1 uncultured Solibacteraceae bacterium
TCGGGACCCGCCAGCGCGGCAAAGGCGCCCAGGGTGCGGATGCCCCACTTGGTGTCCGCCTCCACCAGGATCGTGCTCCGGCCGTGGGGCTTGAAGTAGAAGGGCTTGGTCTTCCCCTGGAAATTGGGGGTGGGGAAGTGCATGAGCTTGATGTCATCGATGTAGAGGAACTGGAGCGCATTGAGCAGGCTGGATTTGCCAGCGTTGTTGCGCCCCGAGAGGTGGACACTCTCCTCCAGCTCAATTTCGGCGTAGGGGTAGACCCCGGAATCGATGAGGATCAGCTTCCGGGGACCGGGAACCTGGGCCATCAGTGCGCCTCCGTGGTGGCGTCGCTGGAGTTCAGTGAGCCTATGCGATCAGGGGGTGGCATCAAAGGCGGGCTTTGCCCACCTTTGATGCGGGGGTCCAGGGGATGGCACGCATGCGTGCCATTAGAGGCCGCGCATTGTGAGTGGGTTGGTGAGGCATTCTGAATGGCGTGGCCGGGCGGTCCCCCCTGTTCAGATACCAGGAAGCGTCCCGCGAGGTTGAGGATATCCAGCAGCCGGTAGGCCGAGGTGCGGAAGCGCCAGGTGCCATCCGCCTTGGCCTCCGCCAGTCCGTAGCGCCGCAGGGCTTCCAGCACCTTCAACAGGCTGTCCTCGGTGGTCACATCCACCTCACCCATGACCTTGGCGTATTTCTCGTGGCGCAGGTGGGGGAGCTTGTCGGGAAGGATGGGAATTTCGAGGAGCTTCTCGTCCAGGTTGATGCCCTGGTCATCCAGGGTCTCCACCAGGATGGCCGTGAAGAGGATCATGCGCTGGGCGGTGCGGGGGGCGGATTCGTCATCCAGGTAGAAGAAGCCCCGGTCGTGGAAGACCAGGTTCAGGCCCAGGGCCGTGAAGAGGTTCTGGTAGTCGTCCCGGTGGGCCGCCAGGGCACCGTAGAGGGGGCCATCCTCCAGGCAGAGGTGCTTGCCCTTGCGCAGTTCCGTGAAGACCTCCCGCAGCAGTGGAAGTTCATGCGAGTCCACGGGTCCTCCCTTCCACTTCATGGGATGTGATCTCGGCCTCGGGGTGGTGCAGGGTGCGCCGCACCGGCCCATGCTCCACCTCGGTGGCCTTGAGCAGGCAGTGGTAGGCCCTCAGGAGCTCCCGGAGGCTGGCCTCAGGGAATTCCGCCCGCAGCCAGGGGAGCAGGTCCTCGGTGTGGCCGCCCCGGCGGGTGAAGTGGTGGAGCACCACCTTGTCCGACAGGGGGACCCTGAACCTGCCCGGGGGGGGCGCCAGGATGACCCGCTCGGGGTTGGGCCGCCGGTAGTAGGCCGTGGCCAGCCAGGAGGCGATGGCGGTGCCGAAGGGCTTGAGGGTGCGGTTCTCCTGCCAGGGATCCGAGAGGCCGAACCAGCGGTCCCAGGCATCCTCGTCGGGGGTCTTGCCCCGGTGCAGGGCCTGAAGGTGGTAGGCGGAGATGAGGCTGGAGGCCGCCAGGGCCACCTGGGCGTTGCGCTTGGCCTGCTCGTAGAGGGGCTGCACCTCCCGGGCCGCCTCCTGGTAGGCGCGGAAGGCGTAGGTCCCCAGGCGCCGCAGGTAGTACTTGGCCCACTGGAAATCCTCGATGACCCGGTGAGGGGCCTTGTCCTCGGCGTGGTCCAGGGTCTGCCGCAGCTTCTGCGAGGCTTCGTCGAAGGGGCCATGGGGCATGAAGATGTCCTGCATGGGGAGCACGTAGTTCTCCCAGAGCTCGCGGATGCGCCCCCACCGAAGCTTGGAGCTGGTGGGAGGGCTCTTGCGAAAGGCCTCCGTGGCCCGGTGGATGGCCTCCAGGTTGCCTTGGATGGAGCCATGGAGCTCCTCCACCCGCTCCCGGATGTTCAGCACCAGATCCTCCACCCGGGTGAAGGAGCGGATCCGAAGGCTCCCTTCCAGGACCTCCCGGAGTCCGATGAGGTCCTGCACCGCGCCTTCGATGAGCTTGGAATCCACCAGGTGGCGCCGCTGGAGCAGCCGATCCGCAAAGGCCTTCAGGAAACCCACCACGGCATAGCGCCCATGCACCTCGTCGTAGTCCAGGATCCCGCCCTGGACCAGGTCCTGGGGGGTAGCGTTGCCCTTGGCATGGAGGGAAATCAGTTCCTCCACATCCCCCTGGCTGTGGGTGGAATAGCGGCAAAGCCCTTCGATGAGATCGAAGTTATCGGCCAGGAAGCGGAGGAAGGTGCGTGGGCTAGGATTTGCCATGACTGCCAGGATGGTCGGAAAGGGAAAGCAATTCAGGTGTCGGCATGGCGGTCCAACCTGGAAGCATACTGCAGGTTTCGGGAGGCGGACCCTCTGGGTGGAGGTCAAGGGCCTGGGCCTCTTGCACGGGATGCATATGGATGCACCTGGCCCCCGGGGGTTGACTAGCACTTTGGGATGCCACGAATCATATGAATTCCAACTTTCGGCCAGCTTGATGCCCCCTGGCCGCAGCAAGAGACTGTGCTGTCAGGTGAGGCTCCCTAGATGCCAATGCATCTGGGTTTCTACGTGCGCGAATGCGCTTTTTTGAAAGGTGCCCCATGTTCCCAGCTCCCAGCTCTCGCGTGCTCCGAGGGATCGCGCTCCTCCTAGTGTCTGGCCTGTGCACCGGCCTCTTCTCCGAAGACCCGAGGGGGCGGCAGCGGGAACGACGCTATGCCCACTTCGATGGGGTGGAGCACGAAACCACGTCCCTGATGGTGAAGTTCCCCAAGGGGGCGACCAAGCGGCTCAAGGATCGTGTGGGTCTGATGATCGATGCGACCTATGTGGACGAGAACCAGGATGGCATTGATGATCGCTTCGCCCACATCGCCGGTGGGCAGTGGGTGCTCTTCACCTTCAACCGGCCGGACGGGGACGACCACGCGCGCAATATCCTGCATATGCTCAAGGGGAAAAATGAGATCGAGGCGGCGGACCTCAACTACCGGATCCAGGCCAGCCTTACGCCCAATGATCCCAAATATGCAACCCTGTGGGCCCCGGCGAAAGTCAACGCGCCCGCGGCCTGGGACCTCAGCACCGGTTCCTCCAATGTGGTGGTGGGCGTGGTGGATTCGGGCATCGATTACCGCCACGAGGATCTCGCGGCCAACATGTGGGTGAATCCCCGTGAGATCGCGGGCAATGGTATCGATGACGATGGCAACGGGTATGTGGACGATGTCTACGGTGTGAATGCCGTGGCCGGAAGCGGAAACCCGCTGGATGATTTCAACCACGGCTCCCATTGCGCAGGCATCATCGGCGCCGTGGGGAACAATGGCAAAGGCGTGGTGGGTGTCAATTGGGTTACGCGCATGATGGCCATCAAGGTGCTCAACTCCAGTGGCAGTGGGAGCAGCTCAGACATCGTCGAGGGCATCAACTACGCGGTCAGCCAGAAGATCGCCGGTGTGAACCTCAAGGTGCTCAGCAACAGCTACAACAGCAGCAGTGCGAGCACGGCGATCAGGGATGCCATCCTGGCCGCCAACGCCCAGGGCATCCTCTTCGTGGTGTCTGCTGGCAACAATGGGAGGAACGTTGATTCCACCCCCATCTACAGCTGCGAATACATGCTTGACAACATGATCAATGTCGCGAACACCACCAGCAGCGATGGACTGGCGTCCGATTCCAACTACGGGTTGGAGACGGTGCACATGGGGGCTCCCGGCTCCAACATCCTGTCCACGGTGAGGAACAATGGGTACGGCACCATGTCGGGAACCTCCATGGCATGCCCGATGGTGGCGGGTGCTGCGGCATTGATGCTGGCCAGGAATGGCGCGCTGAGCCTTCCGGACCTGAAGGCCAAGCTGATCCAGTCGGGCGACCCCATCGCAGCCCTTTCAGGCAAGACCATCTCGGGCCGACGCTTGAATCTGAAGGCTGCCCTGGACGCGGCGGTTCCCTCGTCGAACACACCCCCCACGGCGAGCTTCACCTTGAGTTCATCCAGCGGCACCACCGCCACGTCCTTTGCCGTGGATGCCTCGGGATCCTCGGACGCCCAGACGGTCACGGCCGATCTGCAGGTGAGGTGGGATTGGAATGGGGATGGCGTGTGGGACACGACCTGGAGTACCTCCAAGACGGCCGCCACCACCTACGCCGCAGCCGGCACCTACACCCTTCGGCTGGCCGTGAAGGACCCAGGGGGATTGGAGGGCACCACGTCCCGCACGGTCACGGTTACGGCGGAGCCGACCCTCGTGAACCTGGCCCTCAACAAGACTGCCAGCGCCTCGGAGACCTACAGCACCTTCACCCCCAACAAGGCCTTTGACGGCAGCACGGGCACGGGGTCCTACTGGGCGGCTCCCACCACCACCCTCACCCAGTGGCTGCAGGTGGACCTGGGTTCGGTCCAAAGCGTGAGCAGGGCCAGGGTGCACTGGAGCACAGGCACCAATTTTGCGAAGAGCTACGAGATCCAGTATCTGAGTGGTAGTACGTGGACCACCGCCTGGTCCACCACGGCCGGTACCGCAGGACTGCGGGAGATCACATTCCCGGCAGTGAGCGCCCAGAGCTGGAGGATAAGGGCCACCGCCAAGAACGGAAGCTATTACACGGTCTACGAATTCGAGCTCTTTCGATCCTGACCGCGCATTGGTTTTTTAATGGACATGGTGTCCCAGGCCACCTCTGGGGATCGTCCCGTGATGCACCTGGCGCCTTGAACCACGATCCCGAGAAGCCACGCATGCGATACACATGCGTGGCTTCTCCGCGTTCTCCCTGGCTCGGAATCCCTTCGGGGAGCCAGGCGAACGAATCCCAGCCGTTCACCGCTTGGGATAGGCCGGCCGGGCTGGGAGGGCCTGGGTGGGCTGGTCCTTGAGGCCCTTCAGGAGGGTCTCCACGGCCACCTTCAGCTGCTTGTCGCCATCCTTGGGACTGGGGCCGTTCTCCACCAGGACATCGGGCACGGCGCCCTCGTTCTCGATCCACCACTGGGCTTCCTTGCCGTAGAAGGCGTTGTTGGGCTGCTGTATGTTGCCGCCGTCGATGGTGTCCTGGCCGTTGATGATGCCCACCAGGCCACCCCAGCTGCGAACGCCCACGATGGGGCCGAGGTTCCGGGCCTTGACGTGGGCCAGGAAGGCCTCGCCGTCACTGCCATTCTCCTCGTTGCTCACGAACACATAGCGGCCATCGGACGCGGTGCGGGGGTAGCGGAAGGGCTCCATGTCCCGCAGCACGTTGAAGCCCACCTGCTTGCGCTCCAGCTTGTCGATCATGAAGTACTCTACCCAGCCCCCCCCGTTGCCCCGGACATCCACCACGAGGCCCTTCCGGTACTTGTAGGCGTTCCAGTACTTGTCGAACTGCCCCAGGTTCTGTTCCCCCATGGCCGTCACGTGGAGGTAGCCCAGCTGGCCGTCGGAGAGCTTCTCCACGGTGGCGATGTTGGTGGCGATCCAGTCCTCGTAGCGCAGGGCGTTGTCGCTGGGGATGGGCTCCACCTCGAAGGTGCGGGCCCCTTCCAGGGTGGGTTTCCCATGGACCGTCAGCTTGACCTTCTGGCCCCGGGTGATCTGGAGCAGGCGGTAGACGCTGTCCGGGGCCTTGACCGGGGTCCCGTCGATGGCCAGGAGGTATTCACCCACCGAGGCCAGGGGGGCAGGGGTGGCCAGGGGGGCCTTGAGACCCCGGGCGTAGGGCGTGGGGCCCAGGATCCGGGTGAAGCGGTAGTGGCCCTGGTGGACCTCCAGGTCCGCCCCCAGGAGGCCCGTGAAGACGGGGTTTGCGGGGGGTGCGGGGTTGGGGGCCGTGTCCCCGCCGCCCACGTAGGTGTGGCCCACGCAGAGCTCGCCCACCATCTGGCTGAGGAGCCAGTTGAGGCTCTGCCGGTTGGGGCATTGGGGGATCCAGGCCTTGAACTTGTCGGCGATGGCCTTCCAGTCGTTGCCGTGCATGCCCTTGTCGTAGAAGAAATCGCGGTAGAGCCGGTAGGTCTCGGCATGGACCTGGGCCCATTCCTCCTGGGGGACCACCGTCATGCTCAGGGCGGCAAGGTTCAGTTTCGGGGGCAGGGCCTTGGAGCCCAGGGCCGCCGCCAGGGGCCCTGCGTGCAGGTTCGTCCCCTTGCGCACCAAGAGGCTGGTGCCCTCGGGACTGAAATCCCAGGCGCTGACGGTGTCTCCCAGCTGGACCTCCTGGCCCTTGGCCACATCGAAGAAGCGGACCTGCCACTTGTCCTCGCCCTTGGCCTTGAAGACCTCCTCGTGGGCCGGTTCGTCCCACTTCTCCAGGGAGCTGTAGCCGAGGATTCCCTTGGCCGCCTGGAGGTGGAAGAGGTTGCCGGCCTTGATGGGCAGGGTGGCGGTGCGCTTGGCGAGGCCCTCCACATCGATGCGGAAGGGGCCATCCTCATCCTTGGCCTTGAGGGCCACGCTCATGACCTCCACGGGGGTGTCCAGGATGTAGTTGTCCTGGGTGGGGTCCAGCACGGTGTGCATGTTGGAGTGGCTAAGGAAGTAGAGTCGGCTGCCGTCCTTGTCAAAGCAGGGGTTCAGGCTGGGGTAGAAGCCGTCCGTGACGGGCACCCGCTGGCCCGTGACCGTGTTGTGGAGCCAGATGCGACCGTGGCGGTTGGCCTCCTGGAAACTGTAGGCCACCCAGGTGGAGTCCGGGGCCCAGGTGTAGTCCGCCTGCTCCCAGGTGAACTCGTCGTTCTGGAGCATGTCGGAGTGGGCCAACTGGGAGACCTTCCGGGCCTCCACGTCCACGGTGTAGAGGGTGAAGCTCTGGTCGCCGAAGAGCAGCTTCTTGCCATCGGGGCTCCACAGCAGGCGGGAGAAGAGCCCCTTGACCTTGGTGGGAATGCGCACGGCGGGGCCCCCCGCGGCGGGGCGCACATAGAGGTCGTAGTCCCCGGGCTCATCGGAGACATAGGCCACCTTGGTGCCATCGGGGCTCAGCACCGGGAGCCGTTCCCGGAAGGCGCTGGTGGCCGTCAGGTTGCGGGGG
>CAZPUI010000279.1:0-6958 GCA_964589695.1 uncultured Solibacteraceae bacterium
AATAACGGATTGCCCGGGTCCCCCCTTGCCACAATGTCGGAACCCTTCCAGGCGTCCCAGCCGGGGATGCCTCGGCTGAAGGTCTTGGTCATGTGCCAGAGCTGCAGTCGGCGGTTGGCCAGGAAGAGGTAGAGGTTCCGCTGGGGGTTGTAGGGGTTCTTCACGGTGAGGATCAGGCCGTCGTCCGTCCGGCCATAGGTGCGGCCCTGGAAGCGGAAGAAGTTGCGGCCCAGCTCCACGGGCAGGCCCTTCTCACGGGCGATGCGCTTGAGGAGGCCGTTGTCTTCGGGGCCGCCGAGGATGACCAGGTCCTTGGTGGCCAGGTCCTGGGCGGTGACCTCGGCATCGGACTTCAGGGGGCTCAGGGTCTCCGCCGTGGCGTCCGCCACCTGCTCCCGGAAGTTCAAGGCCAGGGTGCGTCCGGCCTCCACACTGCGACTGGATCCCCACACGTACAGCAGCTGGCTGTAGTCATCGGAAAGGTTGGCCAGGGTACCGAATTCCGCCTGGGGGGTGGGGATGTCCTGGGTGGCGTTAAACACCACGTGGGTGGGCCTTTCCCGCACAGGAATGGTCACGGTGGTGGTACCGGCCTTGGCTTCGATGCGCTCCAGGCGGGCCCCCTTGGCGGTGCGGACCTCGGCGTTGGCCAGGAGGTGCCAAGGCTCCCCGTCCTGGGTGACCTTCAGCACCACCTCGAAGCCTTCCCCTGCCTTCTGCACCGAGGCACGCACCTTGGGGTCGGGCAGGTCCGTGCGGTCCAGCCATTGGCCCACGAAGGCCTTGAGGTCCCTTCCCGCCACTTCGCTGGCCGTGCGCAGGAAGTCCTCCCGGCCCATGGGCTTCATGGCGTAACGCTCGTGGACGGTCTTCATGACCTTGGCGAAGGTCGTGTTGCCCAGGAGGAGGCGCAACTGGTGGAGGAGGAAGGCGCCCTTCACCCGCGGCAGCTGGTAGGCCCCGTAGCGGTCGTATTGGACCGTGGTGCGAGCCGGGGCCTGGGTGCCCTCGCGGCTGGCAAAGGTGAGGTACCGGGCCGTCATGTCCTGGAGGGCCTCCCTCAGGGTGGTCATGGCCCGTGTCGGGTCCTCGGGGAGGCGGCGCAGCAGGTTGTTGTAGGCGGCATTCCCGGAGCTGAACCAAAAGTCGAACTCGCTGGCGGGAACCACCGTCTGTTTCCAGATCAGGTCCTTGGGGAAGATGAAGGTCTCCCGGGCATCCC
Organism: uncultured Solibacteraceae bacterium; assembly: GCA_964589695.1. Classification (GTDB taxonomy): domain Bacteria; phylum Acidobacteriota; class Holophagae; order Holophagales; family Holophagaceae; genus CAZPUI01. Next base: position 1,223 of record CAZPUI010000279.1, read on the forward strand.
CGGGTTCGGGACGGGGGGCAGGGCGCGCATCCTGGGCCAGCTTCCGGCCACGGGCTTCCTGGAGCTTCTGGGTGACATAGATGGGGCTGAAGGTCACGTAGCCCAGGGTCAGCTGGGGCTGGAAGTTGGCCTGGTCCGTGGAGACATAGCGGCCTCCGGGCATCTTCTCCCGCAGGGTGGTCTTGCCGAAGTGGGCCATGAACATGAGTTGGTCCGCCATCTCTCCGGTGGTGATCTTGCCGTCGCAGGCGTGGGGACGGTTGATGGGGCTGCTGGCCATGGCGCCGATGCCCTTGTGGAGGTCGATCTGGCCCTTGCCATGGGCCTGGTAGAACTTCCAGAAGGCGATGTCCCGGTCCCAGGTGTTGTAGGCCAGGTCCACGGGGAAGCCATCCTGGGTCACGGCGTACTCGGTGCGGACCCCCAGGTCGCGGTTGTTGTTGTTGGCCCAGATGAAATCCTTCAGGTTGCCCGGGGTATCAGGGGCATGGTCCTTGGAACCCGTGCGCCAGAGGCGGGTCTTGTGGGTGCCCAGGAGGAAGTCGGCACCTTCGCCGGTCTTCATATCCGCCAGGGTCCACTCGTTGGTGTACAGCCCATTGTTCCGCTCCGACATGAGGGCCGCGAATTCATCGATGGAGGTCGCGTACTGGGCGGCCTTGCGGATGCGGTTGCTCTGCGGGGTGCCTTCAGGGTTGAAGGGGGTCTGGCCCACGGTGGTTTCGCCGATGACCATGCCGGCGCTGTTCATGTACCAGTCGGCTCCGGAGTGGATGCCCCCGGGGAAGGTCGGGAACACCAGGCGCTTGCCCGAGGTGGGGACGACATCCACGATGACGTTCCATTCGACGCCCGTGTAGGCCCCCCACATGAACATCTGGGTGATCACCGGACGGCCATCCGGGGTGGCGCTCTTGGTGGCCACGAAGCTGGAGCACTTGTCCCGCTCGGGGGCGACGGCGGACTGGTCCTCGTTCTTCGTGAAGGTGCGTCCCGACAGGGGCGTGGGGGCCACCCGCAGGCCTGCCCCCACATAGTCGATGTCGATGGCGCTGTTGAGGGTGACCACATCCAGGAAATCCACCTCCCGTCCCCGGAACTTGGCCCCGGCCTTGGCGGCGCCCTCGGCGATGCCCTTTATCTCTTCCAGGAATTCCACGTCGTACTTCCTCAGGAAGAGGGCGTCCGCCATGGACCGCATGCGCCCCCAGCCCGCCACGGGGTCCTTCCCGTCGGCATTCACGGCCATCTTGTCCAGGAAGCGGGCGAGGTCCTCCGCCAGCAGTTCGCCATACTGGCGCCCCCGGGTGTAGGGATCCCCCTCGATGTGGACGAAGGTCCAGCCCCCCTCTTCGTAGCGGAAGGCCTTGCCGTTCCAGCGGACGGTTTCCAGGGGGATGAAGCTGCTGATGTCCTCGACCTTCTCAAGCCTCACGTCCTCGAAGCGGGCGGTGCCCCAGGCCTTCCCGTTGCGTCCCAGGTGCAGCTGCACCCGGTCCGAGGCCATGGGGGCGAAGAACTGCACGCTGAGGCGGTCCTGGTTGTCCGCGGCCAGGGCGGGGGAGCTGTTGGTGAAGGGGAAGCTGGCCATGGAGAGGCAGGCCCCCAGGGCCGTGGGGTAGCGGGCCTCGGGGTCCACTTTCACGCCCTTGGTGGTGACCTTGGCGCTGAGGCGGTAGAGGTGGCCCACCTGAAGCTTGATGGGCTCCGATCGGAGGCTCGTTTCGGTGCCGACGGCCTCCAGGGTCAGGCTGGTGGAACCAGGGAAACGCACCGGGATGGAGCCCTCGAGGGCAGCAACCTTGGCCCTTCCAGAGGCCATCAAATGCGGGATGGCGCCCCCCGCCAGGATCAGGACCAGCCCGCCACACAGGGTTGCCTTCATGGTGACCTCCACCTTCAATATTCCTTCAAGTATGCCTCGCGAGGTGAGGTCATCCCTGCGGAGGCCTTCCACCCACAAATTCCTTTCAGGATTGTCACCTTGGGGCGAGAAGAGGGCCACTCTCGTTCAAGCCATGGGCCCCCCAACTGTGGGACCCTTCCAGGTGGGGAGGAAAACCCATGGCCATCGCCCTTACGTGTCCCCACTGCCACACCCAATGGGAGGTGGCCGATGTCTGGGCCTCCCAGCACGCCAACGCCTTCACTTGTCCAGGATGCGGGCGCACGGTGACCCGGGGGGGGACCGCTCCGGCGCCTCCCTCGGCGATTCCACCCCTGCCTGCGCGGGAAGCGGAAAGGACCCCACCGGCACCTCGCCCCACCCCGTGGCCCAGGATCCTGGGGGGCGCGGGCGTCCTCCTGGGGGTTGTGGCCTGGTGGCTGATATCCTCCCGGGACCCCAAGCTCCCTGCCCATGGGGCAGCCCCCCGGACCTCCCAGGACGCGACCTCCTCCCCAGTCCTGGCTCCCACCGCCGAGCCCAAAGGTCAGGAGGCGACCGTCCCCTTGGAACCCTCGGTCAAATTTGGAATCCGGGGCGTCAACATGAAGGGCACCCTGGAATTGGAGGGTCAAGCCCCCTTCACCTTCGGCGCGGATCCGGACCAGACCCTGGCCCTGGAGAGTCCCATCTATGGGCTGCCCCCCGGGGAACACCGGGCCACCCTTACCTATTCCCAGAGTCCTGGGGGTCTCACGGCGCCCTCCTTGATCGTGTTGGCCTTCCCTACGGATCCCAAAGCCTTCGGCAAGCGAGGGTCCGTGCGGTGGGAAGCCCCGGACACCGCGGGCAAGGTGGCCTTGGCCTTCACGGTGAAGTGAAACCCCTACCAGGTGAGGAGGAAGGTGCAGCTTTCCCCACCGGATCATTGGGTGGCTCGGCTTGCGTCATGGCTGGGTGTTTCCGCAAGGAACCGTTAAGGCGGAGGGTGCAGGATGAGCTCCTCCCCCACGCGGGGGTTCTTTGGAGGCACCTCATGAAGACGCTCGCCCTCTCGCTCCTGGTCCTTCCCCTGGCCGCCCAATCCGAAGCCACGGGTCATCGCTTCGGCCTCTCCCTGGGCGTGGCGCCCACCGTGGGTCAGATCAGGGACTTCTATGACAAGGCCCGACTGGACCTTGGTGTTCACTACATCTACGGGATGGACAACGGGCACGCCCTTCGGGCCAGTGCCCACGTTCTGTTCTCCCAGGAATCCACCACCACCACCAAGAACCTGGACACCAAGCGTTCCATGCCTGGCAGCCAGATCCTGGCGGAGTATCTCTACTACGTTCAGGGCAAGACCGGTGAAGGCCTCTACCTCAGCGGCGGGCTTGGTGTGGCCAGCGAGCAGTGCCGGGCCGATCGGGCGGGGGTTCTGACCAAGAACAACGTCAGTACGGTCGTGCCCACCCTGGGTCTGGGCTACGACTTCACCCGGAACCTCGGGGCCAGCCTGCGCTACGTCCATGGCGCCGCCGAGCCCAAGGATCCCGTCCTGACCTTCGATCCCAAGAAGCCCACGGTGGGCACCCTGAGCGCGGCGTTCCGATACACGTTCTAGGTCGCTTCCGACACCCAGACACGCGCCCGGGAGACCGGGCGCGTGCTCTGTACGGCTAAACCGTCCACCCCCTGGCCGTAGCCTTGTTATCAAAAGTGCCTTGCATGGCAAAACAGGTCCCGGGGTGACGGTGTGAAGGAACGACCAAACGCAGACGAGGTGGGCGGGCTCCGCCTGCCCACCTCGTGGGGGTCAAAGGGGGAAACTCGCGAGCGCAGTGAGCAGGCAGTTCCCCCTTTCAGGCTAGAGCCGGGAGCCACCGAGGGGTGGGCGGCCCAGCTGCGGAAGGGGACCCTGGAGCTGGGCATCCTCGGCCAACTTTGGGACAGGCCACGCTACGGACTGGAGCTCCTGCAGCGATTGGAAGCCGCGGGTCTCGACATCGGCGAAGGCACCCTCTATCCCATCCTCAACCGATTGCGGGGCGATGGGCTCCTGGCCTCGGAGTGGCGCCAGGAGGGCACGGGAAATCCGCGCAAATACTACGCTCTGACCGAACTGGGGCGTGCCCGCGTGCTGGCCATGACCGAGGCCTGGCGAGGCTTCACCGCAAGCATGGACCAGCTGGTGCAGCCCGTAGATGGCCTTCGGAGTCGACCATGAGCCTGCCCTCCGATGCCCTGGGACCCTATCTGAAGCGCCTCCAGCGGGCCCTTGGCGAGATCGATGCCGGGGAGCGGGAGGAGATCCTGTCGGACATCCAGGCCCTCGTCCGGGAGCGGGTGGAGGGGTGCGGGGAGTCCATGGAAGTGGCCCTGTCCAGATTGGGCCCCCCGGAGGCCCTGGCGGATGCGTACCGCGTGGAGGGGCTGCTCAGCCAAGCCGCCCACGGGAGTTCACCCTTGGGCCTGATCCGTGCCGCTTCCCGGTGGGCCGTGGGGGGGCTCATGGGCTTCATCACCGCCGCGGTGGTCTTCTGCGGCTATGTGTTCGGGTTTGCCTTCATGGCCGTCGCCATCGCCAAGCCCTTCCTTCCGTCTCGAACCGGATTCTGGATCGACCCCGACAGCGTCCTCTACGGAATCGAAGTCGGTCCGCGGAGCATGGACTCAGAGGTCCTGGGGTACTGGATCATCCCCGTCAGCATTCTGCTGGCGCTGCTCTCCTTCATTCTCACCACCCGGCTGGCCCGCTGGATCATCCGGCATCGCAAACCCTTCCTGCCACTGACCTAAGCCCCCACCCACCCAGCTTCACCGAGGTGCCGACCCCCGGCCCTCGGCCTGCCCCCACCCCAAGGAGACGCCATGCATCGAAACGTCCTCGCCACCCTTCTACTGCCCGCTGCCCTCGTCTGCGCCCAGACGCCGCCCTCCCTGGGGCGCTGGGAAGGCGCCCTCGAACTGCCGGGAGCCAAACTCGCCCTCCACCTGGAACTGGCCATGGAGAAGGGTGTCCCCACGGGGAAGATCTCCATTCCGGACCAGGGTGCCAAGGACCTGCCCCTGGGCAAGGTGAGCCTCCAGGGACGGAAGGTGTCCTGCATTCTTCCCGGCATTCCGGGCGAGCCGTCCCTGGCGGGGGAGGTGTCCGCCGATGGCACCACCCTGGCAGGCACTTTCAGCCAAGGGGGCCAGTCCTTCCCCTTCAAGCTCATGCGCCCCGCGGCGCCCACCGCCCGGATTGATGCCTACCTGGAACAGGAGATGAAGGCGCTCCACATTCCCGGTCTGGCCGTGGCCCTGGTCCAGGAGGGGCGGATTCTCTACGCCAAGGGCTACGGCATGGCCAACCTCGAGCACCAGGTGCCCGTGACTGTCGACACGGTCTTCCAGTCCGGCTCCACGGGCAAGCAGTACACGGCCATGGCGGTGCTCATGCTGGCGGAGGAAGGCAAACTGCACCTGGAGGACAGCATCCGGAAGCACTTCCCGGATGCCCCGGAGACCTGGCAGGGCATCACCATCCGCCATCTCCTGGCGCACACCAGTGGATTGGGCGACTACACCGAGGCCATTGACCTGCGGAAGGACCACACGGAGGAGGAGCTGCGCAAGCTCGTCTACCGCCAGAAACTGGGCTTCGAACCCGGTGCCCGGTTCGCGTACAGCAATCTGGGGTACCTGACCCTGGGCTTCCTGATCAGCAAGGTCTCGGGGCAGTTCTACGGGGATTTCCTGCGGGGGCGCATCTTCAAGCCCCTGGGCATGGCCCAGGCCCGCATCATCAATGAGGCGGGTCTCATCACCAACCGGGCTGCGGGGTACGGGTTGGAGGGGGAGGCCGGGAAGAACCCGGAATGGGT
>CAZPUI010000280.1:0-6955 GCA_964589695.1 uncultured Solibacteraceae bacterium
CTGGAAGATGGTGGTGTGCAGGGAGTAGATGAGCTGCTGGCCCTGGCGACGCATGGTCACGAGGCCGGCCTGCTTCAGCAGGTTGAGGTGGTGGGAGATGCTGGCCTTGCCGATGGGGAAACCTTCCGCCAGTTCCCCCGCACTGAGGTCCCCTTCCCGGAGCCGGTCCAGAATGGCCCGCCGGGTGGGATCCCCCAGGGCTTTGAAGACCAGGGAGTGGTGTTCCATGGGTGACCTCCGTGCAGTTGAAGATACGATATTTAGACAAATGTCAAAATATCCGAAACCTTCCGCCGACGAAAGGGGGTTTGGGACCGACGAGGGACCCGGCATCCCGAATTTTGAATTCCATTTTCAGAAGGGCGGGCAGGACACCTTCAGACTTCCAGATCCAGGTGGGGCACCACGGGGCCTTCCTTGGCGTGGTGCCTTTCTCCGTGCTCGTCGTAGGTTTCCGGGGGATCGGCCTCCAGGGGCGTGAGGTCGACCTCGTCAAGGGGCCCTTCCGAGGGCTTGTCCTGAGGGGCCTGCTCGCCGCCCTTGGCCTGGTCATAGGCTGCCTGGAAACTGGCACGAATGGGCTCGATGGCGTGGGCTGGGATGGTCTCCACCCGACGCACACGATTGGAGCGCACGAAACTGGTCCGCAGGTTGCTGTCGTCGATGGGGCACATGGCTGGGTCCGGTGAGACCACGCTAGCGCCGAAGCGCCCGTTTGGGAATGGCGACTGCGCCGTGCGCAGCGGTTCTGCAGGAAGGATGCGGGTGGCCTGCAGGGCGGGAACCCGCGCTGCCAAACCCGCCAGGATCCCCAGCTCCAAAGGGCCACCCACCCTCCTTGTCCAGTCCGGGAGTCCTTGGGCCAGGGGCGGGGCGAGGAAGGCGCTACCCACGTCCCACCCCAGAAGCAGGCCCTGGAGAGACCCCAATGAGGATTCAACTCCACGGTGAACCCGCCGAAGAAGGAAGCAACCACCCGGAGGTAACATGGAGAGAAGGCCTGTCATTGGCACCGTTGCGCGATTTTTTCCTGTCGCGGGAATTTTGGGGATCATGGCCTGCGGGGGAGGCGGCGGCAGCACGCCCGCGCCCCCACCACCGCCGCCCGCCCCGGTGATCACCAGCTTCACGGCTGACAAGACCCAGTATTGGAAGTCCCAAACGGCCCAACTCACGGCGGTCTTCAGCAATGGGACGGGCACCATCGACCAGGGCGTGGGTGCCGTCACCAGCGGGGTGGCCAGGGCGGTGACCCCCACCACCAACACCACCTACACCCTTACGGTGACCAATTCCGCGGGGGCCACCCTGACCCAGGCTCTGGCGGTGGCGGTGGAGGACAAGGCACCTTCCATCACCGCCTTCACGGGAAGTCCCCTCGTGGTGCCCATGGGTACCACCTCCACCCTGGCCTGGACCCTGGGGGCCAAGGTGACGGGACTCACCTTGAATGGAGCCTCGGTGTTGGGCCAGACCAGCGCCGTGATCACACCGGTGCGGCGCAGCACCTATGAACTGGTGGCCTCCAGTCCTGCGGGTCCCGAGGCCAAGGCCACGGTGGTGGTGACGGCCCAAGGCATGGAACTGGTGGCGGGGACCGTGGCCGGATTTGGGAATGCCAACGGACAGGGCTCCCAGGCCCACTTCGGGAACTACCTGTGGTACGCCGCCCGGGATGCCCAAGGAAATGCCCTGGTGACCGATACGTCGAACGCCTGCATTCGGCGGATCACACCCGCAGGGGAGGTCAGCACCTTTGCCGGCGTGTCCGGCAGCCCGGGATACCTGGACGGTCCAGCGGCCACGGCCAAATTCCTGTCCATCCATGGCATCGCCGTGGATGGAACCGGCAACGTCTATGTCGGGGATTCGGGCGCGGCGGTGATTCGCGAGATCACCCCCGGGGGGGTGGTGAGCACCTATGCGGGCGTTGCCAATACTCCGGGCTACCTGGATGGCCCCGCGGCCACTGCACGGTTCAGCAGCTCATACCTCAGCCTGGCGGTGGATGGTGCTGGCAATGTCTACGTCGGGGACACGGGCAATATGGTCGTTCGGATCATCAGCCCGGCGGGCCAAGTCACGACCCTGGCCGGGACGGCGGGGTTGGCTGGGTCCACCGATGGCGTGGGCGCGAATGCCCGCTTCGGGAACGCCCTGCGGGGTCTGGCCCTGGACGGGGCGGGCAATCTCTTCGTGGCGGACGCCGCCAACAGCACGGTGCGAAAGATAGTGTTGGCCACGGGCGCCGTGAGCACCCTGGGAACCGCAGGACAGGCTGGGACCACGGATGGGGTGGGTGCTGCGGCCCGATTCAGTTGGACCTGCGGCCTGGCCACGGGCCCCGATGGGGCGATTTACACCGCGGAGTGGGGCAGCCACCGCATCCGGAAGATCCAGCCTGCCACCCTGGAGGTGACGACCCTGGCGGGGACCGGCACCGAGGGCGCCTACCTGGATGGACCCGTGGCCACCGCCCGCTTCCGGGGCCCCTGTGCCATCACCACCTTGGCGGATGGTTCGGTGCTGGTCACGGACTGGAGCAATGGCACCCTTCGAAAGATCTTCAACGGCCAGGTGAGCACGTTGGCAGGAAGCCATGTCTGGGATGAAGCCAAGGACGATACGGCCCTCAGCGCCCGCTTCCGCGGCCTGTATGGTGCGGCCCTCACCCCCACCGGCGAGGTCCTCCTGGTGGATTCCCCGACTTCCGCCATCCGCAAGCTTTCCGGCACGACGGTGACCACCTGGCTGGGAGTCCTCAATCAGGTCGGCTCCACGGACGGTCAGGGGGCCACGGCCCGGTTCTCTCGCACCTACCCACCCTCCCTGGGGCGGGATGCCGCAGGGCACTTTTACATCCCGGATTCCGACAACCACACCCTCCGCAAGGTCAGCCCTGACGGCACCGTGAGCACCTGGGTGGGCGTCGCCGGTTCCCGGGGCTATGCCAACGGACAGGGCAGCACCGCACGCTTCAACCTGCCCCACGCCGCGGTGGTGGATGCCACGGGCAACGTCCACGTGGCCGACACCTATAATCAAGTCATCCGACGGATCACCCCCGATGGCACCGTGAGCCTCCATGCGGGCACCCCCACCGTGGCTGGTGGACAAGACGGTCCTGCGGCCACGGCCACCTTCCACCTGCCCGTGGGACTGGCCCTGGATTCCGGGGGCAACCTCTATGTCAGTGACCATCTGGGCCATTCAATCCGCAAGATCTCATCCACGGGGAATGTCACCACCCTGGCGGGCAGCTATGGGGTCCCCGGGAGTGCGGATGGCACGGGCAGCGCCGCCCGCTTCAACACCCCCAGGGGCATTGCCCTGGATGGCGCAGGCAACCTCTATGTGGCGGATACGGGGAACAACCTGGTGCGGCGCATCACCCCCGCGGGTGTGGTGACCACCGTGGTCGGGGTGCCCCTCATCACCGGCAACAAGGTGGGCCCCCTTCCGGGCGCCCTGAGCAGTCCCACCAGTGTCCTGGTGACCCCCGAAGGCGACCTGCTCCTCACCACCCTCTGGGGCCTCTTCCGGATCATTGCCCCCTAGCAAGGTGCGTTTCCTGCCAAGGGCCCCTTCGGGGGCCCTTTTTGGGTACCCCCTGTGTGTAACCTGCTTTTCGGTTGCGGCCGGAAGCCGCGTTGAGTTTCATCGTCTCCAGGCCGCCCGATCCCGGTATGGATGGTCGGACGCGCGCTCCCCGGCTCGGTGACCCCAGTCGAGCTGACGCGTGTAAGACCGCTGCCACCTCCACGGCTACACCCTTGCACGCCTGGGTCCAGGCTCTGCCACTTCGTCAGTTCTTTTTCTCCACGGGCGTGCCTCACACTACGATGGTCAACGTTCGAAACGGAAGGAGCCCCCATGTCGATTCTGCGCACCTCCCTTGCCCTCTGCCTTGCGGTGGGTGCCCTGGCTTCGGAGCGGGGGTACTTCCGGTATCCGGCCCTGCGGGGGGATCGGGTGGTCTTCACGGCGGAGGGGGACCTGTGGACCGCAGGGCTCGGGGGCGGAAAGGCCACGCGGCTCACCACCCATGCGGGGGAGGAGGGCAGGGCGGCCCTTTCCCCGGATGGTGCCTGGATCGCCTTCAGTGCGGCCTACGAAGGGCCTGCGGAGGCCTATGTCATGTCCGTCGGTGGAGGGCTTCCCAAGCGCCTGACCTTCGAGGGGGGGCGCAGCCAGGTGGTGGGTTGGACACCCTCCGGAGAGGTGCTGGTGTCCATCCAGAACCCGCTGGGACCTGCTGGGCAGAGGGTCATCCAGAAAGTCCATCCCAGGAACCTCGACCGCACGGTGCTGCCGGTGGTGGATGCCCTTGAAGCCTGCCTGGATGAAACGGGTCGCACGCTCTACTTCACCCGCTTGGGCCTGGGGGTCACCGGCGACAATGTCCGCAACTACAGGGGCGGGGCGGCTCCGGAACTCTGGCGCTTCGACCTTCAGGGCAAGGGGGAGGCGGTGAAGCTGCCCTTCGAGGCCCCCACCAAGCGCCCCATGGTGTGGAAGGATCGACTGATCTTTCTGAGCGACCGGGATGGCTGTGACAACCTCTGGAGCGCGAGGCTGGATGGCCGCGAACCCCGTCAGCTCACCCACCACAAGGACTGGGAGGTGCGCAACCCGAGTCTGGGGGACGGCAAGGTGGTCTACCAGCAGGGGGCCGACCTCCGGATCTTCGATCTGGGCACCGCGGAGGACAGGGTGCTGAAGCTCGACCTGGTGTCGGATTTCGACCAGCAGCGGACCCGCTTCGTGCGCAAGCCCTTGGACTTCCTGGAGAATGCGGCCTTCGCCCCCAGTGGGGAGCGGGTGGTGCTCACGGCCCGGGGTCGGGTGGCGGTGGCGGGGCTCCAGAGCCTTCGCCGGGTGGAAGTGGCCCTGCCCGCCGGGAGCCGGACCCGGGAGGCCACCCTGAGCCCCGATGGGAAGTGGGTCTACGCCTTCTGTGATGCGGATGGTGAATTCCAGATCTGGGCCTTTCCCGCCAACGGCGCGCCCGGAGGCAAGGCGCTCACCAAGGATGTGGGCGCGGAACGGGTGGCCCTGGTGCCCTCACCGGATGGCAAACGCTTGGCCCACACCGACCGTGCCGGCAACCTCTCCCTGCTGACCATTGCCACCGGCGAGAACCGGCGGATCGAGACCAGCGACTTTGGCAACGCCGCGGACGTGGTCTGGTCTCCGGACAGCAAGCTCCTGGCGGTGGTGCGTTCGGACAGCGCGCGGAGGGTCAACCAGGTCCTGCTGATGGATCCCGACTCCGGCAAGCGCCTGAACCTCACCACCGACAAGTACGAATCCTGGGCCCCGGCCTTCAGTCCCGATGGGCGCTGGCTCTACTTCCTCTCCAATCGGAGCTTCCAGGTGGTGAACGGATCCCCCTGGGGGGATCGCAACATGGGGCCCTATTTCGACCGCAGGACCCGGATCTATGCCCTGGCCCTCCAGGAGGGGCTGCGCTTCCCCTTCAAGCCCAAGACTGAACTGGAAGGATCCGAACCTGCCACACCCAAGGCCAGCGAAGCGGAAGCCACGAAGCCTGAACTCCGGTGGGAGGGTTTGGCCTCCCGGATCTTCGAGGTCCCCCTGGCCGCGAGCAATTTCCAGGCCCTGAAGACCGATGGCAAGCGGCTTTATGTCCTGGAACGGGATGGGCGGAACACCAGCCTCCGAACCCTGGAAATCGGGAATTCGGGCGCCACCCTGGAGACCTTCGCATCGGATGTCCAGGATTTCGACCTCTCCGCCCATGGCAAAAAGGTCCTGCTCACCAAGCGGGGCGCCCAGGGCAGCGAGTTCTACATCGTCGATGCGGGAGCCAAGGCCCCCACGGATCTCTCCAAGGCCCAGGTGCGGGTGGGGGACTGGAACTTCACCGTGGATCCGAGGGCTGAATGGAAGCAGATGTTTGTCGATGCCTGGCGTCTGCACCGGGACCGGTTCTATGACCACCGCATGCGGGGGTTGGATTGGAAGGCCATGCGGAAGAAATACGAGCCCCTGGTGGAGCGCATCACGGATCGGGCCGAACTCAATGACATCCTGGGGATGATGATGGGCGAACTGGGGGCCCTGCACTCCCAGACCCGACCTGGGGATCAGCGTCAGGCCCAGGATGGCCTGACCCCGGCCTTCCTGGGGGCCGTGTTCTCCCGCACCGCCGAGGGTTACCGCATCGACCACATCTACCGGACCGAACAGGAGCTGCCTGCGGAGGCCGGTCCCCTGGCCCAGCCGGGCATGGACGTGAAGGTGGGCGATGTGCTCACCCACTTCAATGGTCGACCGGTCCTGGAAGCCCGGGACCTTTCGGACCTCCTGGACAACAAGGCAGGGCAGCAGGTGCTGCTGGCCCTGAAGCGCGGCAAGGAGGACCTGAAGCCGGTGGTGGTGACCCCCGTGGGGGCCGACCGCCAGGGGACCCTGCGCTACACCGATTGGGAGGAGAGTTGCAGGCTCAAGGTGGAGCAGGAGGGCAAGGGTGCCCTGGGCTACCTGCACCTGCGGGCCATGGGCAGCGGGGACATCAATACCTTTGCCCGGGAGTTTTACGGAAACATCAACCGGGATGGCCTGATCCTGGACGTGCGCCGCAACAATGGCGGGAACATCGACAGTTGGGTCCTGGAGAAGCTCCTGCGACGGGCCTGGGCCTACTGGACGGACCACCAGGGCAAGGGCCCCAACACCAACATGCAGCAGGCCTTCCGGGGCCATCTGGTGGTGCTGGCGGACGAATTGACCTACTCCGATGGGGAGACCTTTGCCGCCGGCATCAAGGCCCTGGGGCCGGGGCCCGTGGTGGGCCAGCGCCCCGCCGGGGCCGGGGTCTGGCCTACGGTGTCCCACCGCCTGGTGGATGGGGGAATGATCCGATCCGCTGTATGTCCGCAGCACCGGGCGAAAGGTACGCCCTGGATGCGCGGGGGGCACGGGGTGGAAC
>CAZPUI010000281.1:0-6940 GCA_964589695.1 uncultured Solibacteraceae bacterium
CGCCAGCTTCGACGTGGCCTCCTGGAACGAGTTCATGACGGTCTACGCGAACATCCAGGACCTGCCGGAGGCGGACCGCGATCACTTCGTGTGGGACAAGATCATCTTCGCCAACACCATCAAGGATCGGCACACCCTGGCCCGGATCCGGCCCTACAAGCCCCTGATGACCTTCGACAACGAGGCCGAGCTCCACAAGATCAAGACCCACTGCGACACCGCGGGGGTGGTGCTGCGGCTCCTGGTGCAGGATGTGGGTTCCCAGGTGGAGATGGCCTCCAAGTTCGGCTGCGATCCGGGGGATGCCCTGGGGCTCCTGAAGAAGGCCCAGGAACTGGGCCTCTCCGTGGGGGGTCTTGGCTTCCCCGTGGGGAGCCAGTGCACCCACTTCGACAACTATGTGACCGCCCTGGATATCTGTGCCGCCGTCTACCGCGAGGCCAAGCACGCCGGAATCAACATCGACTTCGTGGACATGGGGGGCGGCTGGCCCGTGTCCATGGGCCACGGCACCCCCACCTTCGAGGCCCTGGCGGCCATCGTGAACGCCGAACTGGACCGCCACTTCCCCCCCGAAGTCCAGATCGCCGCCGAACCCGGCCGCTTCATGGTGGCCACCGCCGGCACCCTGGTGTCCGAGATCATCGGCAAGGCCCGCCGGGATGGGAAGCTCTTCTACCACATCAACGACGGCGTGTACCACACCTTCTCCGGCGTGGTGTACGACCACTGGGAGCCCAACTTCAAGGCCTTCAAGGAGGGGCCCCTGGAGGTTTGCGCCGTGGTGGGCCCCACCTGCGACAGCTTCGACAAGATCACCCTGTCCGCCCTCCTGCCCAGCACCCTGGAGATCGGAGACTTCCTGCTGACCACGGACATCGGCGCCTACAGCACGGCCTCGGGCACGAAGTTCAATGGGTTCGATGGGGCGGTGATCCTGCATTCCTGAATTCGCTTCCTGAATTCGCTTTGCGAATTCAGGAATGGGCGAGGGCACTAAGTTCGTGTGGGGCATCCTTCCTTTTCCTGAATTCGCTTCGCGAATTCAGGAAAGCAGGGCCGGGGTCAAGGGGGCCCAGAACGGGTCTGCGATCTTCGGAAGGATCTCCCCCCACCCACCGGCCACGGCTCCCGGTCCCCCCGAAGGGTGAAAGAATGGAGGACACACCGTCGGTCCTCTTCTTCCCTGCGCGGCCCGATGGTTCGCCGAGTCCAGACCCCTGGAGCGCTGCATGCTGAACCTTCCTTCCGTTCTCGGATTGCACCTCTTCCTGGTGTTCCTGCCCGCCCTGGCCCAGATCCCTCCGCTGCGGCCACCGACCCCGCGGAATGACCTAGTGGTGGATTCCATGGTGGGGCAGGTGCTCTGCTTTGACGAGGCGCCGCCCCTTCGCGTGGAGGACACGACCTGGTACTCCTCCCACCGACTGGCCTTCCTGGAAGAGGGGGCGGATGGGGCCTGGACCTTCCATGTCCAGGGCTTCTTCCAGCGCCCCGCGGAGGGGCGGATCAAGGTGGTGGTCCTGAAGCACCTACCCCTGGGCGGGCGCATGGAAGTCAGGCAGTGGGAGGTGCAGGTCAAGGGATCCCCACGCACCTTGGCGCAGCGGATCGTGCTGCCCAAGGTGCCGCCGGTGGAGCATGGGGTGGTCTACTCGGTGGTGATGTCCCAGGGGGCGGTGAAGTTGGCGGAGGGCAGCCTGCGTCTGGTGGGTCGGTTGCGGAATGATTCGGCCACCATCCCGGAATCCAAGGCCACGGCGGAGGCCAAACCCAAGGTGGAGACCCCGTCCCCGGTGGCGCCCCCCCCTTCGACGAACCCCAAGCCGATGGCCGAGGCCGGGGCTGTGGAGCCCGGAAAGCCCGGCCCGTCCCCCTTCGATCCCAAGGCGGTCGAGGAGGCCATCACCCGGCTCAACCTGAGGGACTTTGCCCGGCCCACGGAGCGGGGGGCGCGCCTGAGGGTTTTCCTTCGCTTCGCCGCCCGCACGGGGGCCGTGATCTCCCTTCGGATCGATTCGGAACCCGGGAAGGCCGTATCCTCCGCCACCAAGAACACCGTGATTCGTCGGTGCCGTCAGGTGCGGGTGAAGCCCTTTGCGGGGTCAGATCGGGTGGTGGAACACCTGCTGGTGCTCTAAGGGGCCTAGACAAAAAAACCTGGCCACTTGCGCACGAGGAGTCTAATCCTGTACGGCCAAGGTCAGGGGTTTGCCGGCCAGGGCGCTTTTGCCCGCAAGGAACGCCTCGATGGCGGCCACGGTCACAACGTCGATCTGGGCGGAGAATCGACGGTCATCGGGGTGGTCATCGAAGGCCATGTTGGCCTGGGTCATGCGGGCCCCCAGGCGCTTGAGGGCACCCAGCTTCATGGTGGTGGGCGTGAAACCATTGGACTTCAGCCACTGCTGGACGTCTTCCCGGCGCCTGTGGTTGGGGCCCGCCATGGCCCGGGCCAGGACCTCCAGGGTCCAGGCGGTGCAGTTCTGGTACTTCTCGGAAAAGGGATAGGCCACCAGGTTGTACTTCGGCTGGTGCAGGTCCGCGGCCTCCCCGCTCTGGAACAGGTCGGCCAGGGCGGTCTGGAGGGCCTTGGAGGGAAAGATGATCCGCCCCTCCCAGGCGAAGAGCTCGTCCAGGTAGAAGTTGGCCAGGCCTTCGGTGTAGAGCTTGGACTGGTCCGTGCCGCAGGTATTGAGCAGGTGCACCACCCGCCAACGTCCCTCCGGGTGGTCTCGCCAGACAAAGCCGATATGGGTGAAGCGGATCCCGTATTCGGAGGCGTCGGATCCCACCCGGGCCAGGAGGGCCACCTGTTCGCCGCTCTTCTCCAGGGTCTCCAAGGTGGCCTTGGCCAGGGCAAACCCCTTGCGGGTGGCCAGGGCCGACAGTGGCTTCTGCTCGCAGGGGCGGCCCGCCCTCGCGGGCACGGCCAGGGCCAGGAGGCAGGCGAGGGCGACGGCCGACCGGGCGCTCATCGGACCACCACCACCGGTTCCTTGGGCAGGGCTCGGCTGCCGGGTTTGGGGAAGGGGGCCTGGAAGACCAGGCTGCGTCCCAGGGCATTGGGGATGAAGGCCACCAGCTCCTGGGAGGCATAGAGGGCCTGTCCCGTGGATTCGCTGGCCACCCGCAGGGTCTGACCCACCACCAGGGGGTTCTTCAGTCCCGTCTCCTTGGATACTTTCAGGAGCATGGAGAAATTGTCCTTTTCTCCCTTGAGGGCCAGCAGCGTGTGGCCGCTCTCCGGGGTCACCTTTTCGATGACCAGCTGGCCGATGAACTCGAGGGCTTCCAGTTTCCCGTGGACCACGGAGTACCCGGCCATCACCGAGGCCACACTGGCCTGGGTGGAGGCCTGGCTTTGGGCCATCAGGACTCCGGGCAGCAGGCCCAAGGTCAGTCCAAGGAAGGGGTGGGTACGGTTTCCCATGGGCGCCTCGCGGATTGGGTGGTGGGGGAAAGCCTCCCGCGGTTAATGGGTGCCTGTCAAACCTTCCACGGCTTCTTGGAAGGCGTTCGCCGGGGCCGCAGGGCTGTCGGTCGGGAGGATCTGGCCATTTGGGTCACGCAGGTTGCCTTGGGGGCGCGCCTGGCGTCAGGGTGGAATCACCCCCGCCCCGCCGACCTGAACCCTGGAGACGCCATGGCATCCCGCACCTTTGTCCTTTGCCTTGCCCTTCTCGCATCTCCCCTCTGGGGCCAGGCGCCCTCCTGGCCCTCCCAGCGCCACGCGCTGGCTCCGGAGGCCTGCGCGGCCAATCGTGAGCGGTTCCTCGCCAGGCTGCGCAGCCTCGGACCCGGCACCGTGGCGGTGGTGCGCTGCGGCACGGTGGACCGGGACGAGGAAATGGTGGACGGGAACTTCCACTTCCTCACGGGCCAGGTGGCCACGGGGGCCACGGCCTTTCTGGACCCCGGGTCGGACAAGCCCTTCACCCTGGTGCTCCCCTCCCCGCCCCCCGAGGGACTTCAGCCCACGGCGGACCGCGTGGAGCCGGGCGAGCGACTGACGGCGGTGCTCAAGGAGTATCTCTACCGTGCGGAGCGTGTGGTGGTGGTTTCCGGCCGCGACAAGGCCTTCGTGGGACAGGTGGCCGAGGTGCTCTTCGAATGGCCGCCCTCCGACCGCCGGGGTTTCGGCAAGATGCTTCAGGATGGTCGGAGCCTCGTGGAGGAGTTGAGGGTCCTGAAGCAGCCCGCCGAGATCGCCGCCCTCCAGGCCGCCGTGGACATGACGGTGGAAGGCCAGCTGGCGGCCCTGCGGGCCTCTCGCCCCGGGGTGAACGAGGCGGTCCTGGCCAAGGCCTTCCAGGACCGGGTCCAGGAACTGGGGGCCACGGGCCTCGCCTTCCCCACCATTGCCGCCACGGGTCCCAACACCTGTGAACCCCATTACGCGGGTGCCAACAAGGACGCGCCGAAGGGGGCCCTGGCCCTCATGGACTCCGGGGCCACGGCGGCCCACTACTGCGGCGATGTCACCCGCACTTGGCCCGTGGAGGGTCGCTTCAGCCCCGAGCAGCGGAAGCTGTACGACCTCGTCCTGAAGGCCCAGCGGGCGGCCCTGGCCCGGGTGAAACCCGGGGTAGGTTTCCATGAGCCCAATGCGGCGGACATGGAAGTCCTGAACGCAGGGCTGGTGGAACTGGGGCTCCTGAAGGGGCCCGTGGAGGAATGCCTGAAGCAGCGGGCCTACTTCCGCTTCACCCTGCATCCCATCAGCCACTACGTGGGACTGGGGGTCCACGACCCCGGCAGCATGTCCGCGGAGGACCCCACGGGTCGGGGCAAACGGCCCCTGGAGCCCGGCATGGTCCTGACCATCGAGCCTGGCCTATACATTGCTCATGATGTGAAGAACGTGGAGGCCCGGTGGCAGGGCATCGGCATCCGCATCGAGGACACGGTGCTGGTGACCCTTGACGGCTGCAAGGTGCTGTCCGAGGCCATGCCCAAGGATCCCGAGGTCCTTGAGAAGCTCGTGCAGGCGGCGCAAAAGCAGCGCTGAGCCCCTGCAGGGCCGCCACAGAAGGTTTCGGTTTTTCAATGCGGCCTATTCCAGGATGTAGGCCGTATTCAACCGCTTCCCCACTCCATAGCCTGCAGCCAGCAGTGCGCGGCCATCCGCCAGGGGGGTGAGGGTGAACATCGTGCGGGTGGGGAGCTTGTGCGGTAGGGGTAGAAAGGTTCCTTGGGCCACGTCGTATCGTGCCAGGCCCAGGCCCTCCCACATCCGGAAGCACACAAGCGCTCCACCTCCAGGCAAGGGGGCGAGCCCGGTGGTGTTGACGGTGGCACCAAAGGGGGAAGAAAGGTCCAGCCCTTGGACTTCCGTGAACCTGGACGCTTCGGGGTTCAATCGTTCTGCCACCGTGCACCCTTCGCCACCCAGCACCAGCACGCTGCCATCCGTCAACGCCGCGGCCACATGGTCGCTGTGGGCCGCCTGCATGTCCGGTCCGGGACCGAAAGTATCGGTGGTGGGGTCATAGATCTCAGTGGTGGCAAAGGTGGAATTTGCCTGCCAATCGGGTGAGCCCCCAGCCACCAAGACCCGCCCATCGACCAGCAGGGTGGCGGTGCAGTACACCCGCTTCGTGCGCATGGGACCCGTGGGGCGCGAGAGGCCGGTGCGGGGGTCGAAACGCTCCGGCCCATCGGAGATCACCAGGACCGTGCCATCCTTTAGCACCACGGCGGCCTGGGGGATCGATTGGGAGGACAGGAGGCTTCCGATGCGGGAGAACTTCCCAGTGCCTGGATCATAGGCCTCCACGCTGGGTTCCACCGTGCTGGTGTTGCGCGCGCCCCCCAGGACGAGGGCCCGACCATCCTGAACCAGCACGGCCTGAGCCCAGAGGCGGCCCTGCACCATGGGCCCCGTAGGTTCCGACACGCCCGTGCGCGGGTTCACGAGTTCCGCCGAGGCCAGGGTGCCCGCGGGCCCCGTGCCCCCGGCCAGCAGGACCCGGCCGTCCCACAGCCGCACGGCGCAGTGGGATTCCCGGGCCTCCTGCAGGGTCAGGGACAGGGGTGTGGGAGACGGATCCACCGTCCCCGGATTCACCGTGATGGTGATTTCCGCCCTCCGGGGGGTGGCTTCACGGGTGGCGGCCTTGAAGAGATGCACCCCTGCCGGGCGCATGCCGGGCAACCGCAGAGGATTCTGGTTCTCGTAGCGCTGCTCGACCCCCATGGGGCCAAGGTGGATCCAGTCCACGGATGCGACCGCTTGGCCTTGAACCTGGGCCGTGAGGACCAGGGTCCCGGCCAAGGGCAAGGTGGTGGCTTCCGCCACCAGCCCAAGGCCCGTCGGGGTGGGTTCGGTGGAGGGCGTGGGTGCATTTGGGGTTCCTCCCCCCCCGCACGCCAGCAAGAGCATGATGGGGACAAACAGGAGCGCTAGGGGTAGGCGGGACATGGGGCAACACCTCCGAGTGGGGCATGATCATTCATGACCCCACTATCCTCTGACCAGGAACAGGAAATGGGAGGGTACAGATCCCCTAATGGTGGAGGGTCAGAAGCGATGGGTCTTCCCTGTCGGACAAACCATTCCTGGCGACGGCTTTGAAGAGGGCCGCAAGGCTGGAGTCTATGGGACATTCGAAGATGTTTTATTGTGTCCACGGCGTTAACCAATTGCGACACCCTGGTCCAAACACCTCAGGTCACCCATGTCGTGCAAGAAAGGAGCGCCCATGCCCCCTGCCCATCGTCGAGGCCTTCCCACAGTCACCCTCGCCCTCCTGAGCGGGGGACTGCAGGCCAGCACCGGGGTGTGCTTCGGTGCGGGGAACCAGGTGATTCCCATCCGGAAAGGGAATAGCCGTCTGGTCAAGGCGCGGCTGCGCACCCCGCAATGCGGGTGGGAGCAGCCTTCCACGCCGGTGGGCGAGGGGTACCGCACCTTCCTCCTGGTCTTCGCCCGGCGGCT
>CAZPUI010000282.1:0-6921 GCA_964589695.1 uncultured Solibacteraceae bacterium
GTACGAGGGCGCCCCGGTGCTGCCCCTGGCCAGCGAACCCAAGGCCGAAGGGGTGATCTACCTGGGGGCCTTCGCCAAGCTGCTCTTCTCCAGCCTGCCCGTGGTCTACCTCCATGGCGCCCCCGACCTCATGGGGGAGCTGGCAGCCGGGCGCCAGAGCCTCTACCCCAGTGGGGACCCGCTCCTGGAACACGCCCTGGCTGAACTCCTGGAGGAGGGGGAACTCCAGCGGCACCTCCACCGCCTGCGAAAGCTGGGCCTGGAGCGCCGGGATGGGATGCAGGAGGCCCTCCAGACCCACCTGGGCAAGGTGCTGGACCCCAAGCCGCCCCAGGGGGGACTGGCCTACTGGCTCCGGGTGAAGGACCCGCGCCTGGATGTGGCCGCCTGGGCCCAACGGGCCCTGCAGAAAGGCGTCGCCTTCCGGCCTGGGCAGGATTTCGACCCAGAAGGAAGGCCCGTGCCCGCCCTGCGCATGGGGTTTGGTGGGTTGTCGGTGGCGGAGCTTCAGGAGGCGGTAAGGAGGATGGCGGAGGCGCGCTAATCATGTTGCGCGCAACATGATTAGAGCTGGAGAAGCTCAACTTCAGAGCGTTTGGGCCTGGGCCCCGTGATTCCTTTGCCACGTCACCAGGGGTTCCAGAAGGGCTAGGTCGGGCTCCAGACCTTGCTGTGTCATGGCTTCGCGGTAGTCCGCGGCAAGGGCGTTCATGAGGGACAGGAAGGCCTGGGGGAGCTGGCGGAAGGGGGGGGTGAGGGCTCGGAGGCCCTCTGTGAAGGCTGAGGATGCGGAGGCCCAGTTTTCTGCTTCCCTGTGGATCCTTCCCAGCGTCAGGCAAGCTTTGGCCATGTTGGGCCGGAATATGTCTGGATGGTCCGTGGCTAGCTCATGGTAGAGCTCCAATGCCTCTTCAACAGCCTCCAAGGCCTTTTGACGTTGGCCTAGGTTGCTTAGGCGGTTAGCCAGCGTGTTAAGGGACGAGGCCAGGTTGGGCCGGAGCGCATCCCTATGGGTCTGGGCCAGGTCACGGTAGAGTGACACCGCCTCCTTCGCCGCACCAAGGGCCTCTTCCGGCTGCCCCATGTCACCTAGGAAGCTGGCCAGGTTGTTGAGCGACCCGGCCAGTTCAGACTGGAATCTGTCTGGGTGGGCCTTGGTCAAATCGCGCCTAATATTCACCGTTTCTCGGGCTGCTTCCAGCGCCCCTTCCCGCTGACCCAGCTCGCTCAGGCAGTTGGCGAGGTTATTGAGGGACATGGCCAGGTAGTGCTGGAAGGCGTTTGGGATGGCTTTGGCCAGCTTGCGGTATATGTCAACCGCCTCTCTTGCCACCTCCAGCGCCGCATCGCTCTGCCCCAATTCGCTGAGCAACTTGGCCTGGATGTTGAGTGACATGGCCAGACCGGACCGGAAGGTGTCTGGACGGCGCTGGGCCAGTTCGCGGTAGAGGTCCACCGCCTCCCTTGCCGCAGCCAGCGCATCCTTCCGCAGTCCACCTTTGCTTAGGTGGTTGGCTAGGTTGTGCAGTGACTGGGCCAGATCAGGTTGGCATGCATCTGGGTGGGCTTGGGCCAGCTCGCGACGGATCTCCACAACCCCCCTAGCTGTCTTTAGTGCCACTTCCAGGTATCCAAGTCTGCTCAGGAGGCTGGCGAGATTATTGAGAGACTTGGCCAGATCGGGCTTGAATACCTCCGGATGGGCTTCGGCCAAGGGCTGCAAGATTCCCGTCGCTTCACGGGTGACCGCCAGGGCCTCCTCCCACTCGGATGATCCTTGGCTCGCCAGGGCTTCTGAAACCCGCACCAGGGCCAGGGCGTAGGCCCGGCGTGGCTCAAGGGCTTCGGGCTGCTGCGCCATGGCCTGGCGCGCGAGTTCCAGGTCCTGGCGGGCCCAACTGAGCTGGCTGGGGGTTTCCTGCCGCGCGCTGAGGTCGATCTGGAGTGCGGGTTCCAACAGGTCCGGCGTCGTTTCTGTGGCGGCCTCCAGCTCGAACACGCCAGTGCGAACGGACCAGAGATCGGGGGCCTCCTGGGCCAGCCAGGCCAGCATGGGTTGAGGGATCGCGATCAGGAGGCCGTGGGGGAACCGGTCATAGAGCTGGTTTCGCTGCTCGTTGAGGGCCGAAAACATGGGCCGCCAAAAGGCCTCGGCGTGTGTGGCCAACAGGGTATCCAGCAGGGTGGGGCGATCTGGCCAAAGCTCCATCACCTGCGCCCACAGGGTTACGCCGTCGCGCTCAAAGGTGAGTGCCCCCTCCTGCGCCCTCGGGGCCAGGTGATGAAGACCCCCCGGACGGGACTGCAACGCATCGGCCAGTGCGCGGCTTTCCCGAGCAGAGGGCGATAGGATCACCAAAAGCTGGAATCCCGTGCCCAGATTCAACGCCCTCAGCACGGCGTCCGTGCCTCGCGGTGGCGGGGCTTGGAGCGCCATGGTCAGGGCTCGTGGGTCAGAAGGGATTGAATTCCGGGAAGCCCACGCACGGCGGGGTGCAGATCAAACCACCGCTGTTCGTTCTGGTAGCGAAAGATGGCGTTCAGGTCCAGCAGACGGGATGCGTGGAACTTAGTGCTCTCCGTATCCGGCGCCATGAACCGGGTCTTGGCCACTTGGACCAGGAAGGGATAGAGATCCGCGGGAATGGCCTGACGGTATTCCTCCTGCAAATTGTTGAAAAGGCGGTTGAAGGCGCCCTCTGAAAGGGGAAGGGTTTCTTCCAGGCAAACCTGGCGGAGCATGCGCACCACCTCCCGGGTGTAGCCGCCCGAGAAATTGAGGATGCGCTGCAGCCGGGATTCCCATGCATCTCCGAGGAGTGCCTCCAGCTCGGTGGGCTTGAACCGCCTGAGCACGATCTGCCGCATGGCGTCCTGGCCCGCAGCATAGGTGTGTCCCAGTTGGTCGTGGAGCTTCACCATGGGAAGGAACTCCACCGAGGCCGGCTCCAGGAGTGGAACCAAGGGCGGTGGCACGGTGTAGATCGCATGGACCGGCAAGCGCAAGTAGGGCGCGCCCTGGCCGAAGATTCGCTCCAGGCTGTTGATAACCTCCTGCCAGGTGCCACTGGTACCCCGATTTTTCTCCAGACTATCCAGCACAATGACCAGGCCCTTTCGTCTCTGACCCACGCAGCGCCCTTGAAGCAAGATCAGGTGATCCTGAACCTGGCGCAGGAAGTGGGGCAGATGGCTGGCCAAGGTCGAGCGGACGCGTTCTCGCAGTCCAGGCCGGTCTTTCATCTCCGCCACCAGCTTGGGACCCGAGGGGATCTGCCATTCCACTTTCTGGAATTCCACATCCGTGGTCTTGAGCCACTCCCAGAGCCGCGCCAGGTAGCCCTGGGTTAGGGCTTCTTCAGGATTCCGGCCCTCCAGCTTGAGCACTTCTTCATCGGCGCGGTTCAGCACGGCCGCCAAGATATCGGGGATATCCATGGGATTGGCGAGGTCAAAGTGCTCCACCGCATCCACGTAGACCGGTAGAAATCCGTCCTCACGCGCCAACATTTGCATGGCGCGCTTTAGCTCAGTGGATTTACCCGAGCCTCGCAAACCCGAAAAGAACAGGCAGGCTGGCCCCTCGTGCAAACGGATGCGGCGCACCAGTCGCGCGGCCCATTTGCACCCACGCACTTCCCCGGGCAGCTCATCCAGGTTGAGGTTCCTTTGATCATCAGGATCCAAGGACTCGTCCACCCGGCACTGGTTGTACAGGTTTTTCAATGTTTCGAAGGCGAGAGACATGGCACACCTTGTGGAGGCGATCGTGGCGAGATTATACAGCTGGGGCCACGCCTACATGGTGAGCCTTCGAGGGCTGCGCTGCGCAAGCACCCTTGGATGGATTTACCTGAGGCGCCTGGACATGGGCAAGATGGGGACTCCGGTGACGGCAGAGCTATCACCTTATGGAGTGGCACCCCCTGAGGATTTGCAACGCCGTTCATCGCCGGAACATCTATTCCCATGGCCCGCAGCGTGTGTTGGTGGCTGGGCGTACTAAGCATTTGGCGCGCGGATCACCGAAAAATTCTGATCCACGCCATCGTCGCGGCCCCCCATCGCGCCCTGGATGATGGGGAAGGGCACAGGGAGCCCTCCAAGGGCAGAATCGAGGGGATGGTCACCTCGATCCCCAAACCGTCGGCCGGGTGGCGCATCCAACCTTCATCCCTGGAGCTCCCATGCGCGCCCTGCTTGCCTCCCTTGCCTCCCTTGCCGCCCCGTTCCTCCTGGCCCAAGCGCCCACCCCCGGGCCCGTGCACAAGGTGGAGCAGGTCTCGCCCCACGCCTATGCCATCTTCGGCCAGGGCGGGAACATCGGCCTCTTCGTGGGCGAAAAGGACGCGGTGCTGGTGGACACGCAGTTCGCCCGCCTGGTGCCGGGACTGCTGGAGGCCCTCGCGAAGGTCACGGACAAGCCCATCCGCTTCCTCATCAACACCCACCACCACGGCGACCATGTGGGCGGCAACCCTCTGGTGGCCGGCAGGGTGCAGGCCATCATTGCCCACGCCAATGTGAAGGCGCGCATGGCCCAGGAGCAGGAGAAGCTGCCCGAGGGCCAGCGCGGGGGGCTGCCCACCCTGCTGGTGGGCGAGAAGGATCCTGCGAAGGCCGCCCGTCTCGACGTGAACCTGCCCGGGCTGGAGCTCCACCTCGTCCACCGCAGCGCCGCCCACACCGACGGCGACCTCGTGGTGGGACTGCCCCGGGAGCTGGTGCTCCACATGGGGGACCTCTTCTTCCTGGGCATGCTGCCCTTCGTGGACACCAAGGGGGGCGGTGGTCAGTTCGCCGGGCTGCTGGAGACCGTGACCTGGTTCGCCTCCTGGGTACCCGAGGGCGCGAAGATCATCCCCGGCCACGGCCCCGTGTGCGGGCGCAAGGAGCTGCTGCGCTACCGGGACTTCCTGCAGGCCCTGGCGGATCATGCGAAGGCCCACCCCGGCAAGACCGACGCCGAACTCGCCGCCGCGTTCAAGGCCGAGGCCTGGCCCGAGTGGAAGCCCCGGGAGGACTTCGTGAACTGGCCTGCCCTCTTCGGTGCCGTAACAGGCCGCGGCCCGGGGCGGGTGGCAAGGCAGTAGGCGCGCAGATTAGGAACCGCGCAAGAACAACCTGTGCTGTTTCTGTAAGCCCTGTTGCTCACCGTGTTTCACCGAAATCCAACGGCAAACGGATTTTCTGGCCGGTGAATTTCGGTGATGAACGGTGAAAAAACTGGATCGGCCTGCTCGCTGCGCTCGCGGTTTCCCCCTTCGACCCCCACGAGGTGAGTTTGGCGGGGTCCGGAGAGTCCGCGGCTCCTGCGCCCGGATCGGCCCCCGAAGCCAGCTGCGACCCGAACGGTGACCTTTCCCATTCCGCTGCGCGCTTCGAACCTGGGGCAGAACACGCAATTGGTGAAAATCCCACTGAAAAAATACAACCCGTGCCATGCGCCGATTGGGCATGGGGTGCGGTGATTCGGGCTGGCCCAGGGCCAAGCGGACCACCCGGAATTTTCGAAGCGGACCTTCCAGGGGGGAACCTGCCTCGGAGAATGAGGCTTACTTCTTTGGCTTTTCGTTCCTGACCCGCGGCGCCGCCCCCCCTTGGGCCCGCGGGTCTTCCCGTATCCGTCCCCACCCCCCCACCGCAAGCCCAGGGCCACGCCCAGGGCTCTGCCCTACCCCTGGAGACCCTCCATGAAACTTCGCACCCTCACCCTGCTTCTGGCGGTGGGCGCCAGTCTGAGCGCCCAGGAGCTCCGCTCGGAACGTCGACCCGAGCGTCCCCACGAGGATCGTCCCTCCACCCGGGCCGATGGTGACGATCCCACCGCGCGTAACAAGGCCATGCTGGAGTGGTACGGAAGCGAAGCCTCCCCGGACTACCGCCGCCATGTCATGGAGATGGCCCACCGTGAGCGGGTGCGCCAGGCCTCCAAGGTGCCGGGGACCGGCGAATTGCAGATGGCCGTCTCGGGCACCCTCTGGAACAACATCGGCCCCGCGGACGCCAACAACCAGGTCCAGGGGGGGGATGAGCGGGACAGTGGGCGGGTGGTGAGCATCGCCGTTCACCCCACCGACGCCAAGCGCTTGTACATCGCCACCAGTGGCGGTGGGTTGTGGAAGAGCACGGAAGGCGGCACCACCTGGACCACCCTCTCCGAGGCCATGGGCACCCTGGCCTGCGGGGCTGTGGTGCTGGATCCCAACGCGCCCGAGACCGTGTACCTGGGCCTCGGCAACTGGAACACCAACGAGGGCTGGGGCGGCACCGGGATCCTGAAGAGCACCGACGGCGGCGCCACCTGGAGTGCCCCGGTCTTCCTGGGCAATGCCATCAGCATCCGCGACCTCAAGGTCAGCCCCCAGAACGCCAGCCTGGTGCTGGCCACCACCAATGTGGGCGTCTTCCGCTCCACCAATGGCGGGGCCACCTGGACCCAGGTGAGCACCACCCAAGCCTGGTCCATCGCCTGGACCGGCAGCGCCCGGTGGGTCGTGGCCAACCAGGGTGGCATCAAATACTCCAACGACGATGGGGCCACCTGGGCCACCAGCTCCGGGGTGGGCACGGTGTCCCGGGTCACCCTCTCCAATGCCCGCAACAATGCCTCCAAGGTGTGGGCCCTGGCGGAGACTTCCAGCAGCTCCGAGGTCTACACCTCCAGCGACGGCGGCCAGACCTTCTCCTCCCTGGGGGCCTCGTCCAAGAGCCTCAAGAACCAAGGTTCTTCCAGCACCCTGGCGGGCATCGTCGGCCAGCAGGCCTGGTATGACCAGTCCGTGATCGTCCACCCCACCAATCCCAGCATCGTGATCCTGGGGGGTGCCCTCACCGCAGCCATCACCCGGGATGGGGGGAGCACCTGGGAAAACCTTTGTGACTGGTACGGCAGCTACGGCCTGCCCTTCGTACATGCGG
>CAZPUI010000283.1:0-6901 GCA_964589695.1 uncultured Solibacteraceae bacterium
CAGGGGGCTCCGAGGATATGCGGCGCCCTTAGGGGCGTCCTTCACCTGGTGCCCGACGGCCAGGGTACTCACATCCCGCTCCTTGGCCACGAAGCCTGCAGTGAGTGCCACGACATCCTTCCAGGCTTCGGTACGGGTGCCTTCACGATCGAAGAGGGGCTGAAGGATGGGCTCCCCCATTTGGCCGAACCTGGCGGCAAGGCTGGAGTTCACCACGCGACTCTGGTGCGCCAACTCCAAGGCATCCAGGCGCTCCGTTTGCTGATCCGAGGGGAGCCCCTGGGCCAGAACGGTCTGGCGCTGCGCCACCAGCTCCGCCCGCCAGGACATGTTGCCCATGCCGGGGTAGTGGCTCACGAACCAGATGAGGGTGGCACCGGCCAGGATGGTGGTGCCGGCCCGGCTCAGGAATACCGAACCCTTCTCCCACATGTGGACAACGGTGCTCTTGAGCACTGGGAGCCGATAGGGGGGGAGCTCCATGACGAAGGGGGTGTTCTCGGCCCGGAACAAGGTGAGGCGCAGGGCCTTGCCCATGGCCATGGCAAGGCCGAATCCCAGCAGATGGAGGGCGATGAGGACGAGGGCGGCTTGCACGGGGGGAAAGAAGGTGCCCGCAAGCAGGACATAGACCTGGAGCCGGGCGGAGCAGGACACCAAGGGGCTGACGAGGATGGTGATAAAGCGATCGGCCTTGGCCTCGATGGTTCGCGTGGCCTGCACGGCCGGCACGTTGCAGCCGGTGCCCATGATCAAGGGAATGAAGCTCTTCCCATGGAGGCCCATCAAGTGCATCAGGCGGTCCATGATGAAGGCTGCCCTCGCCATGTAACCCGTGTCCTCCAGGAAGGCGATGCAGCCCATGAGGAGCATGATCACTGGGACGAAGACAACCACGGCACCCACGCCCGGGATGAGTCCATCCACCAGGAGGCTGGCCAGTTCCCCCGGTGGAATGCGTGCCGCCGCCTGGTCGCGCAGCCAGGCAAATCCTGCGGCGATCCAGTCCTGGGGAACCTTTCCCAGCAGGAAGGTGGTGGCATAGACTCCGATCATGATGGCCAGGAAGATGGGTATCCCCAGCCACCGGTGGGTGAGCAGTTCGTCCAACTTGTTCGACACACTTCGCTGCTCAGCACCGGAGTGGGTTTGGACCTCGCGAACGAGGCCGTGGCAGAAACCATAGCGGCGCTCGGCCACCAGGGTGGGGCCGTCGGCACCGAGGTGGGGTTCCAGGAAGGCCAGGCTTGTCTGGATCTGGGTTTCAATGGCCTGCCGGGCGTGGCTCTGGGCGACCCGCTGTTGGGCCCAGGCACTGCCTTCCAGCAGCTGAATGGCCAGCCATCGGGAGGGCACTTCCCGGACGAGCCATTCGTCCCGTGCCAAAAGGGGCTCCAGGCGCCGAATCTCCTTCTCCAGATCATCACCGTGGGGAACCTGGAGGGGGCGAATCCGTGGATCCCCGCCCGCCAGCACTGCATTCAAGGTTTCCCGCAGGGCCTGGAATCCCTCTTCCCGGTTCCCTACGGTGGGGATGACGGGCCCCCCCAGGAGGCCTTGGAGGGTGGCCACGTCCAGGCCGATGCCGGCCCTTTCAGCGTCGTCCATCATGTTCAGGACGAAGACGATGGGTTTGCCCAGCTCCAGCAACTGTGTGGTCAGGTAGAGGTTGCGCTCCAGGTTGGAGGCGTCCAGGACATTGACAATGAGGTCCACCGAAGGATCCACCAGGAAGCTGGCGGCAATGCGCTCATCCTCGCTCTGGGCCGAGAGGCTGTAGGTTCCGGGGAGGTCCACCACTTCGACCTCCCCTCCCGGAAGTTCCAGGGTGCCGCTGCGGCGTTCCACGGTGACCCCGGCCCAGTTGCCCACATGGTGCCTGGACCCTGTCAGGGCATTGAACACCGTCGTCTTGCCGCAGTTGGGGTTCCCCGCCAGGGCGAGGGTCTTCATGTCTGCTCCAGGGTCACCAGGATGCAGGTGCCCTCCTCCCGGCGAAGGGACAGGTGGTAGCCCTTGATGACGATCTCCATGGGATCGCCCAGGGGGGCCAGTTTCTCGACCCTCACCATGGATCCGCGGATGAAGCCCATTTCTAAAAGCCTCCTGCGGATGGGACCCGTGGCCTGCACCTGCCACACGGTGCCGGTCTGGCCGGGCTCCAGGGAACTCAGGGGGACATGGCGGACTTGAGACGTGATCTCACCCATGCTTTCAATCTTAGGGGCAGAGCCCCCAGGGGCAAGGCTTTGGCGCGGACCTTGGTCACAACTGCAGGAAATACCGGGGTAGAATGCCCCCACAGTCGTGTTCCATGGTGCTGACCCTTCCTAACATCCTGACCCTTCTGCGGATCCTCGCGGTTCCCTTCTTCTCCATCGCCATCTGGTATGGCCACATGCTGGAGGCCTGCCTTTTGTTCATCGGGGCTGGCCTCACGGACCTGCTGGACGGGTACATCGCCCGGCGCTTCGATCAGCGCTCGGCCTTGGGGGCGGTGCTGGACCCGGCCGCCGACAAACTCCTGATGACGGCGGCCTTCATTCTCATGGCCTTCGCCCCGGGCATCGGCGCCGCCCGGATTCCGGCCTGGGTGGCCATCCTGGCCATCTCGCGGGACGTGATCATCGGCCTGGTGGCCATGTTTTCAGCCCGGGACTTCGATGTGGCGCGCTTCCAACCCTCCGTGCTTGGAAAGATCACCACGGCGGTGGAGTTGACGGCCATTTCCATCGGGCTCCTGTACAGCCTGCATCCCACCAACACCGTCTTCGACTGGTTCGTCCCTGGAATCTACTACCTTGTAGCTTCGCTGGTGCTGGCTTCAGGCCTCCACTACTTCTATCGGTCTGCGGGACAGGGAACGGTGCTCCGATGAAGCGTCGCCCACCCGTCCTGGCCATGGTTGTGAGTGCCCTTGCCCTGGTGGTCCTCTTCCTGTTGCGCAAGGCGCTGGCGCCCTTCTTTGTGGCGGCCGTGCTGGCCTACCTGCTGACCCCGCTGGTGACCTGGCTGGACCGATACCTTCGCAGGGAGTGGGCCGTACTCAGTGTGCTGGTGACCACCCTGGGCCTGGCCGTGGGCGCCTTGTTCACCGTGCTGCCCATGGTGTGGGGCCAGTTCGAAAAGCTGGTCCTGTCCATTCCCTCCTGGAAGGATGGCCTGGTGCTGCGGCTATCGCCCTGGCTGAACCAGCACCCCCAGATCCAGGCCAAGGTGAATACGGCCATGGCCAAATTCGATCCCATGGTCCTCCTGCAGGGGCTCCAGTCCGCCGGGACGGGGCTTCTGAGCCTGTTCCTCAACGCCATGGCCCTCATCCTGGTGCCCCTCATCCTCTACTACCTGCTCCTCGAAGGGCCGCGCCTCATGGCCACCCTGGATGATCTGGTTCCCAACCGCCATCGTCCCAGGGTGCGGGCTTTTGTGCGCAGCGTTCACCATCGGATGGGTGGCTACATTCGAGGCCAGCTCGCCGTGTCTGCGGTCATGTCCCTGCTCCAGGGCTTCGGTTTCTGGATCATGGGTGTGCCCCATGCCTGGCTTCTGGGCATGGTGGCGGGGGTCTCCAATTTCGTTCCGTACTTCCCCTATGTGTCGGCCCTTCCCGCCGCCCTCATCCTGGCGGCCCTGGCTGGCGCCGGTGGGGGCAAGATTCTGTTCATCGTCCTGGTGTTCACCCTGATCCAGAAGGCGGAAACCCTCTACTTCACGCCCGTGTGGGTGGGACGGGCCACCAAGCTGCACCCCCTGGAGGTGCTGCTGGCCCTCCTGTGTTTCGGGTTCGCCTTCGGGGTCCTGGGACTGGTGTTTGCCGTGCCGCTCATGATCCTCCTCAAGGCCGCCATGGACGAATTCATCGAGGACTACAAGGCCCATCCCTGGTTTGCGGGGGAGACCCAGCCCTGATGGACCCCAAGGCTCCCCTCCGACCCGCCTTGTTCCTCGATCGGGATGGCACCTTGAACGTGGAGGTGGACTACCTCCACCGCCCCGAGGACGCCCACCTGACTCCGGGTGCGGGGGCGGCGCTGGCAAGGGTCAACGCCTTCGGCATTCCCGTGGTGGTGGTGACGAACCAGGCGGGCATCGGACGGGGCCGCTACGGTTGGGCCGAGTACGAGGCCGTCCAGGCCCGGCTCCGCGAACTGCTGGCCGAGGAGGGGGCCCATGTGGATGCGGCCTATGCCTGTCCCTATCACGAGGCCGGTGTGGACGACTATCGGGTGGCGGACCATCCGGACCGAAAACCGAATCCAGGCATGCTGCTGCGGGCAGCCCAGGATCTCGGCCTGGACCTGACCAAGTCCTGGATGGTGGGGGACAAGGATGTCGACCTGCAGGCGGGCCGGGCCGTGGGGTGCCGGGTGGCCCTCGTGTTGACGGGCTACGGCAAGGCCTTCGAGCACATGGCGGCGGATCTGGTGGCACCGGACCTGGCTCGGGCCATCGATGGAATCCTAGAACAATGGCCGCCGCGGTGATCCAGATGGAGGGCCTGGTGACCGGCCGGATCCTTCGGCGGTACCAGCGTTTCTTGGCGGATGTGTGCTTGGACGACGGTCGGGTTGTCACCGCCCATTGCACCAACACCGGTACCATGCGCAGCTGCTGGGAACCTCAGGATCCTGTCCTGCTAAGGGTTCACACCGATCCCAAGCGCAAGCTGCCCTACACCTGGATGGCCTGCCAGCGGGGGGGAACCTGGGTGGGTGTGGACACGGGGATGCCGAACAGGGTGGTGGCGGAGGCCCTGAGGCAGGACTGCATGCCAGGACTGCCGGGCCTTGGGGCGGTGCGCACGGAGGTCGCCTATGGCCAGGAGCGCAGCCGCATCGATGTCCACGCCCTGGACCCCCAGGGGCGCCAGGTGTTCATCGAAGTGAAGAACACCACCCTCCGTGAGGGGGATGAGGTCGCCTTTCCTGACGCCGTGACCACCAGGGGTACTAAGCATTTGCGGGAACTTCAGGCCATGGTCCGCCAGGGCCACCGGGCGGCCTTGGTCTTCTTCGTGCACCGCAACGATGTCCAGGTTTTTACCCCCGCCCGGCACATCGATCCCGACTATGCGGAAGAACTGGACCGTGCGCGCCAGGTTGGGGTGGAAATCCTGCCGCTGGCGGTAAGGCTGGAAGTGCAGGGGGCGGGCCCGCAGGTTAAGCTCGCTTGGCACCTGGATGGGCTGCTCCCATACATGGACCGTGTCGAAGGCCCTTGATGCACAACCATTCCGTCTGGGGGCCTTCTCTTGGCCACGCATACCCAGCGCGACGCGCATTCGGCCTGGATATTCCTCTCAGTGCAGCTCCAACCGCTCCAGGGTCCTGCGGATCCGAACCTGGCGAAGGGTGAGGAGTCGGATGCGGGCCTGGAGTTCACGCTCCCGGGGATCCGGGGTCCCAGGTGTCTGGGGAAGGGCCCGCAGGGCGGCGGTGGTCTCTTCGAGGGCGGGCTGAAGGGGGTAGACGCGGATGACCGGTGTGCGTTCCTGACCTGACTGGCGGGCCAGCCAGTTGTTGTCCGTCCAGAGGGGTTCCACCCGGGCCTGCATGGACACTGGACCCCCGGGCATGCGGGTAAAGGTGACCTGGAGGGCGGCGCTGTCCCGGTTGTCCCCGGAGGATTCAGGGTGCTGGCCCGGACGGTACATGCGGTCCTGGTTGGAAATGAAATTCCCCAGGGAGAACGCCACCATGGCCTTGCGGCCACCGGCCTCCACCCATTCCAGGGGACCAAGCACATGGGGGTGGTGCCCCAGGAGCAGGTCCGCCCCGGCGGCCACGAGGCGCTTGGCCACGTGACGCTGCCGCTCCGTGGGTTTCTGGAGGTACTCGATGCCCCAGTGCAGGTTCACCACCACCACATCCACCTGGGGCCGGATGCCCCGCAGGACCGCTTCGGCGGCCACCTCCTCCAGTTTGGCCACATGGGGGGCGTCGGGTCGGCCGTTGAGGTTGGCATTGAAGAGGTCCGTGTAGGCCAGCAGGGCCACCTTGAATCCCTTCACCGTCATCACCTTGGGGGCAAGGGCTTCCGCCTGGGTCCTCCCAGCCCCTAGGGCCACCAGGTTGACCCGCTCCAGGTGCTCCAAGGTCTCCACCAGGGATTTGGGACCCTGGTCGAAGGCGTGGTTGTTGGCCAGGGAGAGGGCTGTGAACCCCGAGGCGGCCAGGTCATCCGCCAACTCCGCGGGTGCATTGAACACATAGGGTGCGCCGGGGCGTCCGTTCCGGGGCGCCACCACCGTCTCCAGGTTGCCCAGCACAAGATCGGCCTTCTTGAAGAGCGGAATCACCTGGTCCCAGAGGCCGCGGAAGCGATCAGAACCCTGCAGGGCCGCACGTTTGACATCCTCGTGCATGAGCACATCCCCCACGGCCACCAGGTGGAGTTCCTGGGGCGCTGGGGCCGGGGGAGGTGCCGGAGGCTGGGGGGAACACCCCAAGCCAAGGACGAAGGCCAAGCTCCAGAGCAGCGGGCGTTGGGAGGGTCCCTCCGGGGTTGTGTCAGCCTTCGGGGCCATAGAACACATCGATGGGGAGGTCTGGAAGCCCATCCTTCACCAGGGCCGCCAGCCGGTCCAGTTCGGAAGAGGGCAGGGGGCGGGCCTCGGGCTCAGGGGTGGGGCGGGCAATGGTGTAGAGCTGAAGTCCCTGGATGCGGGCACCTTCCCTTCGCAGGGTGCGGATCCGCTCGAGGTAGGCGTCGACTTCCGCACGGCTGGGTCCCTGGCCCTGCCAGGAGAGGAAGAGGGTCTGGAGGGTGAGGGGCCAGCGCTGCCCCGCGAAGCGAAGGTTGTCCAGGATCCGCAGGTAGGGCACCTTCGAGCGGTTGATGGCCAGGTAGTGGGCCTCGGTCCCCGCGTCGAGCTTGGCCCAGATCACACCCTGGTGGGCCA
>CAZPUI010000284.1:0-3941 GCA_964589695.1 uncultured Solibacteraceae bacterium
ACCCGCATTTCCTTCCGATGGTGGATAGGGCGCAGGTCCAGGGTGCTCTTCAGGTTGCGGAACGCGGATTCGATGCGGGTCAGCGTGATGTAGATGCGCCAGATCTCCTCGGCCCCGAGCAGCTTGTTCGACGTCCGCAGGAAGTAGACGCCATCCAGTTCCTCCGCCCGCCGGTGCGCTTCGGCCTTCCACGCCCAGGCCAGGACACCGGCCTCTCGGGCGATGGTGTACTACCGAGCGGTCCGGCAATAGCGCTCCCGCAGTCTACCGATCCGCTCCCCGAGCGCATCATCCGCCAGTGGCTTGCCCTTCTCCGCGGCCTTCAGGATGCTCTCGGCGAGGTCCTCCAGGGCCTGGACCAGGCGGTTCAGCGTCATCACCTCGGTCAGCCGAATGGGCGCGGCAGCCATTCCGGCCGCCTTGAGGATCCCGTCCATTTGCAGCCGCTGCCGTTCATTTTGATGAACATACAGAGGTAATTTTCTGTATTGGTCGATTAATTACAGGGAATCTTACTAAAACTTCTCGAGACTAAAATGTGGGTTTTCAAAATCTCAGGTTGAGAATACGGCATTTACGCCAGCGAACGACCCAGAAAAGGGGCTGAATCGCGTGGTCGGTGCGGAAGTTTAGGCAAGCGGGGCAGGCGCTGCTTTCGGTGCCATTTGGTGAAGTCCTCCAAACCTAGAGTCGCTCGGGACAATGGCTTGTGGAAATTGCTTGACAACTGAAATCACGATGCAATCCTTTTCCCACTGATCCGCTTCTTGGTTTTTGAATTGATGTGTGAACTTCGCCAGTTGAGGGGCGAATTCTCCGCGTGAAAAACGCGAATTTATATATTAGTGCCCAAAACAAGAAAACCCTCTTTTTGGGTCCCCGGTTTTGAGCTTTTCCAACGTCGTCTGTCCACCCCCCCCCCACCCTGGCGCACTAAGTAAAAAAAGTCTCAGGCGCCACCAACCTAAAAGGAGTTGTCATGATCAAGAAAGCCTTCAATCCCGTGATCCTCGCTGAGGATGAGGTTCAGTCTGTCGCCGGCGGCCGCCTGGCTCCTGGATGTGATTCATATTGGGATTCCAATTCTCAGTGCACCCATGCTCGTGGATGCATTACGCCTGCGTGGACAAAGATTTAACTAGCTTGGAAATCTCTTAACTTTCCTATTCGAGATTTGTCAGGGGGCCTGCCACTTTGACAGGCCCTTTGGCTGTAAGGTGATAAGCCTGGAGACGCGCCATGAATGTCCACCCGCTTGATTACGTGCATCTCCAAAAACACTTTCTGCTCCGGCATGTTAAGTCCGGCGAAGTTGACGAATGTGCGGTGCTCAATTTGGACAACGGGGTGCACAACAGCATCAATGATGATGCGCGATTCGTCCTTACACTGCTCACAGGGGAACAAACTACGGATGAAATCATCGGGCGTGTGAGCGTCGAATATGGGATCCCCTCCGAAGAATCCAAATCGTCTGTGGATGCGCTGCTCAATCGCTTTGAATCCCTGGGGTTGCTGAGACATCAGGAGGGCCCCCGTTTGGGATATGTGTTCCCTCGAGAACTCCCTCGAATGACGCCATTGGATCATTTGTATATTCGTCTTACAAACGCATGCAATTTGAAATGCTTACACTGCTCCGTTGATTCGGGAAGTCGATATGTCGACGAGATGGATCGCAGTTCGGTTCTAAAGATTATCGACCAGGCCTACGATATCTCCGTACCTCGGATTACGTTTACAGGTGGAGAACCAACGCTTGTGTCATTCCTTCCTGAATTGGTTCGCCACGCTGCAGATAAGCCAATTAAAGTGTGCTTGATGACAAATGGGTTGACCGTAACGCCCTCTTTGGCACGAGAACTCAAGGATGGAGGCCTCCGACAGGTGAATGTGAGCCTCGATGGGGCTTGTAGTGACACCCACGATCGGCAACGTGGGGTGCCAGGTGCTTTCCAGAAAGCCTTGGGTGCCATCCGGATGTTCCAAGACCTGGGTGTTTTTGTTGAAACAACCACGGTGATTAACCCTGAGAACGCGCTTGAGGTGAGCCGCATATTGGAATTGGGACACTCCCTCGGTGTCACGGTCATGAAATTCCTGCCCATTGTTCCTTCAGGACGTGGTCAAAATTGCGAGCATCAGCGGGCATTGGCTTGCTATACGGCCGCCTGCGCTACGCATTTTGAAGCCTTTGGAGGCTTGCAAATTCAGGAAAGGGATTTTAGCAAGCCTGGACCGGAGTTGGATCAGCTGCGCTGCAATGCTGGATCAGGTGTGCTGGCCGTTCGGGCGAACGGAGATGTTATTCCTTGTAACAACTTCGATACCTTTGTTCTCGGAAATCTTCAGAGGGAACGCCTCGCCGATATCCATCAAAGGGGTACCGTAGCCGCCGCCTTGACCGACTTGATTCGCATTAAGGGCTCTGTGTGTGAAAAGTGCAGTCTTCTCTCATGTTGCAGGGGAGGTTGTCCCATGGCTGCCTTTAGCTATTCGGGCGATTACCTTGCCTGTGACGAGACACGGAAACCGTTGATCATGGAATACCTGAAGCGGAAGGAATGCGCCGTTGGAGAAGAAGAGGTACCTTCCCAAGTCCATGGCGGGAATCTCACTGATTTGGGTTCTTGAGAACCCTTTTGAACCTCGGAGCCGCTGCCCAGAATGCAATGCATTAGGAGTAGATTAGTCCCCGACAGAAATGGGCCGGGGGCGACTACGTCCGAAATGCCGAGTCCCTATCCGATCTGCAGGGGCTCCGCGACCACCTCGAATCCGTGGTCCGTGATCTCCAGCAGGTCCAGGTCCGCGAGGGTGACCACGGCGGCGATGGCCACGCCATCCTTCGCCAGGACGAGGCGGTTGATGCCCTTGGAGACGCGCTCAAGGAGGGCCTCGGGAATGGCACGGTCGGCATCCACCAGCGTCATTCCAGGGTGGACACGGAGGAAATCACGAAGGGATATGGGGGACATGGAAGCACCTGGGAAGGGTTGGGGGGTGACCCTGGGGCCGATGGTAGCGCATCCATGGAAGCATGGGCCACTCGTTGCTGTAACGACTTGAGTGAAATCGGTGAATGGTTGAAACCAGGCGGCCATCGCCCCATGGCGAGGGATGAATGGAAGGCCCATGGGTCGATGGGGGGTATGAACTAATTTCTATTTCTATTAGCTGATGGATGCGGCCCTGGGCGGATCCAGGCCGGGAAACCGGGATCCGCACATCACCGTTGTTTGCGCCGTGCTTGACCTACCTTGGTTTCTGGCCGGGAACCGCGCGAGGGATGCCTACTCCCGGGTCTTGGCCGGCTGCACCGGCCGAACCCGCAGCCAGGTGAGGCTGGCGCCATCCCGGGCGGCGTTCTCCTCGATTCGGTGCACCTGGAAGACCCCGTCCTTCAAGTAGTCCAGATGGGCCCGGAGGTAGGCGTGGCCCGCCTGGCTTACGAGGCGCAACCAGTCACCCTGGGCCGTTTCGTCGGGGGCCTCGGTGATGCCACTCATGAAGGTGAGCTGGGGCCAGCCCCCGGGGGTGGCGGTGCGTCGACTGGGATTGGCGGGTGGGGTGGGGGCTCGCCGGCTGCCCTTGGGGGCGCCGGTCTCGGGGTCCGTGTAATGGAAGACGGTGTCCCGGTGAACCTCCATGCTGTAGACATGGGGGGCGAAATTGTGGGCCCAGCGCCGATACCGAGCCTGGTGGCGCAGGTCCATGGCCTTGACCTCGGGGCTCTCGTTCACGTACTGGGCGATGGCGTCCCGCACCGCCAGGGTGGCGTGCAGGTGCTCGGGTTCCCGGGGGTCCAGGAGGCCGTCCATGATGGCGTACCAGCCGCGGCTGGCCCAGTAGAGGCGGAAGCCCGGGGGCACGTAGCCTGCGAAGGGCTGGGTCCATTCGTGGCTGGGGTAGCCATGGGGGTTCAGGTAGATGTCCGGCAG
>CAZPUI010000284.1:3951-6891 GCA_964589695.1 uncultured Solibacteraceae bacterium
GTGGCTTGCGAAGGCAGATTGTGGCGCAGCGCCGGGTCGTCCAGCGAGCGCAACGGGTCGAACCCGTCGGCCAGTCCCGGCCTGGTCACCTGGAAGACCCGCTCAGTGCGGCCCAGGTCCTTCAGCCGGTGCTCACCCAGATCCCGAAGACCGATCCCCCTAGGCAGCTGGTCGGCCACCAGCCCGTACGCCGCCCCCGACACCAGGACCCGCCCGCCGTGGCCGGCCCTCCGGGGCCGATTCCGGCAGGAGGCCCCCTGCGGTGGAACTCACATCGCTCCCCAGGGCGCTGTAGCGGCCGGCATGGAGGATGTGGTTGGGCGTGAGCTTCTGGAGCTCATAGGCCATGGCGGCGCCATCGGCGTTCCATACGGGGGCCATCACCACATTGACCTTCTTGAGCACCTCCCGCTGGGCCGGGTCCCGGGCCAGTTGTTCCGCCAAGCGCAGGATGTGGCTGGTGGAGGACACCTCGTTGGCGTGCTGGCGGCCGATGATGAGCAGGGTGGGCTTGAGGGCCGTGAGCTTGTTCAGGCTCACCCGCTCCCCTTCCGCCGGCAGGGTGATCTCCAGGGCCGTGAGTTCCCGGTCCCGGTAGGTGCGCCCGGCCCGGTAGGCCTTGATCTCCGGGAACGCGGTGAGCTTCTGGCACAGGGCCTCACTCTCTTCGTGGCTGATGATGTGGTCCCAGGACACCAGGGGGGCGGGGCCCGGTGCGGTCTCGGCCCTGCGCACGGGGCTCTTCTGGGCCTTGGCCTGGAAGGTGAAGCATGGCTCCGCGTCCTTCAGGCGCAGGCGCAGGGCCACCGCCTCGACCCCCGGGTACCCGAAGGCGTCGGCATAGAGACCCTGGGCCTGGAGCCTCCCCAGGGCCTCCAAGGCCCCCGCCATCCGGGCGGCCTCCTTGTCGTCCTTGGGCTCGGTGTGGAGTTCCACCCGGCGCACCCGGTCCTCCCGTAACACGGCCCGCTGGGCCAGGGGGGCCGTGCACTCCAGCTTCCCCAGCTCCCGGCTTCGTTCCCCGGGGCGCACCTCGTCCTTCACGGTCCAGTTCAGGTCCAGCTTGGGCTTGGGGGCGGCGTTGGCGGCATAGCGCACGCGCAGGGTGGGGCCTCGACCCTCCCGGCTGGGATGGAGGATGGGCAGGATCTTGCCCGGGGCCCCCAGGCGCTGGCGGGAAACCCTGCGGCCCAGGGCCTGGTAGAAGTCCAGGGTGACGAAATAGAGATCCTCGTGGAGGGCCTCCAGGCTGGAGATGCGCTCCTCGTCCACCCCGATGGGGTGGTCCGCCTCGCTGGCCCACACCTCGAGGTCCAGGTCGCGGTGAAAGGGCTGCTTGTCCGCCGTGGGCTTGCCCCCGGTGGTCTTCAGGACATGGTCCTTCACCCGGGGCAGGACCCTGGCCTGGTGGTGGTCCCAGATCCGCTCCATGTCCGTGGCGATGCGGGTGTTCAGCAGGGGCCTGCCGTCCACGGTGGCCACCACACCCCCGGTGCACACATCCACCACGGACCAGTCGGGGAAGGTGTCCAGGTACTGCCGGGGCTGGTGGCGGGGGTTGAAGCCCCGGCTGGCCAGCACCTTGCCCTGGGCGTCCAGGGCCTGCACGGTGTAGGTGTCCGGGAAGTCCTCCCCCACCTCCAGGCGGATGGCTTCCAGGGGCAGGCCCAGGTCCCGGGCCAGGACTTCATCCACGGGGAAGAGCTCCTGGAGCCAGCGACCGGGCACCTGGTGGAACACATAGGGCTTGGAGAAGTCGGGCTTGAAGGGGCGGGCCACCAGGCGCAGGCCCGCGGGCTTCAGGGTCTGGAACTCCGGCACCAGGACCTCGGTGATCCAGGAATAGCCCTGCTTGTAGGCGTTCATTACCCGGACCTCGGCCCGCCAGGCCCCGGCCTTCAGAAGGCCGTCCCGGAGTTCCGTCTCCAGGGCGCGGCGCACCGCAGGCGGTTCGGAGACCCGGGCTTCCAGGGTCACCTGGGCGCCGGGTTGGAGCCGGGGCAGAAGTTCCTGGGCCACGATCTCCCGCAGCTCCTCCACCTCCCAGGGCAGGTCCAAGGTCTCTTCGAAAACGGGCACAGGATCCGTGGTGGCCTGGACCCTTACCTTGGCCTTGGCCTTGGGTTGGGCCTTCTGGAGGCGCGCCTCCAGCGCCTTGGCCAGACCCGGGTCCGGTTGGTCCGTGAAGAGCGTGAGGTTGAAGGTGAGGGCTTCCTTGTCCTTGAGGCCTTCCAGGACCTCGTCCAGCTCGTGCAGGGCCTGGGCCGCCTGGCCCGCGGGGTGCTTGCCCCCCAGGAAGCGGGTGGCCTCCTGGACCAGGTCCTCGTAGGTGAAGGCCCCACGGTCCGTGGACCAGAGCTGGGGCAGGCGCCGGGCCACATAGCGGGCTGCCAGCTCCGTGCCCTGGGGATCGAGGCCCGCCACCACCGTGGCGGTGGCCTGGCCAAAGGCCTTGGGGACGATCTGGAGCAGGCCCTCCCCCGGGGCCAAGTCCTCGAAGCGCACGCGTCCCGTGCGCTCCAGGCGCCGGGTGAGGGCATGGTTGCGGCCCACCAGGATGGGGCTGGGCTCCAGGGCCGCATCCCGCACCTTGCCGAAGGTCTTGGCCAGGGGCAGGGTGATGCCCGTGCCTTCCAGGCCCAGCCGTGCGGCGATATGGGCGGCGGAGGCCGCCTCCCTGGGATCCTCCAGGATCAGGCTCGTCTCGGTGCGGTCCGGGATGAGGTCGGGGTAGCCTTCCCCCAGCCAGCCCTCGGTGGTGAGGGCCGTGCCCAGGTCAAAGGTCTTGGCGGGGGCCGAGGGGGGTGGGGCCCCGTCCTTGGGGGGCTCCGGCAGGTATTCCTCGGGGTCCACGGGGGGGGTGAGGGTGCGGCCGTTGAGGCCCAGGCGCGGCAGCACCAGGGTATGGAGCAGGCGACCCCCCCGGGTGGCGCTGCGGGG
>CAZPUI010000285.1:0-6859 GCA_964589695.1 uncultured Solibacteraceae bacterium
AACCTCAGCAACAGCATGCAGATGCGTGCCACCGATACGCGAAGGGAAACGTCGAACCCGCCCGGTGGGGGGGCCTTCCGCATTCGGAGGATGGAAACCAAGCTCGCGGGCTGGGTCTATTCCCCGCAGTTGGAATTCGAGCTGGAGATGGACTGGGCCAAGGACAGGCTCCTCAAGAACGCGTGGGTGGCCTACGATCTCAGTCAGGGAGGCAGGCACCTCGTCCTCACGGGAGGCCAATTCAAGGTCCCCTTCGGGCGCCAAGAGCTGGCCTCCTCGGGACGGCTGATGTTCGCGGATCGCTCTGCGGTCTCGAACCTCTTCGCCCGGGGCGAGGACGTGGGCTTCATGGTGTCGGGAAGGATGGGACCGGGGGGGACCCCCGACCTGGTCACCTGGGCGGCGGGCGTCTTCAACGGCAATGGCATCAACAGCTGGGACAATGCGGACGGCCTGCTCATGTATAACGCGCGGGTGGTGGTGTCCCCCTGGGGGGGCGTGGGGAAGGATGAAGTCAGGCCTATGGGCACGGCCACACCCTTGCTCTCCCTGGGGGCGGGGATCGAGCGCAATGACACACGCACTTACTCCAACCTGGGCGCGCCCTTGTTGGGCGAACGCTACACCGCGATCGGTGTCGATGGTGCCTTCCAGTACGGCCGCTTCAGCCTCTTCGGGGAGCATTTCGATCGGGACGCCACCACCTTTGCGCCCCAGGACCGCACCGACAGGGGCACCGTGGCGGAGGCAGGATGGCTGCTGGTGCCGGGGAAGTTCCAGATGGGGCTCCGATGGGCCCAGACCCAGGTGCGCACCGCCAGCCACTCGAAAATGACCTTGGAGCGCGGTGTCGTGGCGAACCGCTTCCTTCGCAACCACGCCCACAAGCTGGTGGCCGATCTGCGGTGGCTGAACGACCGATTCCTTGGTACCCACGAAAGACAGGTGCGGGTGCAGTACCAGATCTGGTTCTAGCTGAACCCCGAGCGGACACCCTGTACGCCCTACCGTGGAGGTCTGTTCCGTTATTCCAGCTGCCACCTTGCTTCGGGCTAGGAGGCCTATACTGGCCCCAGGAGGCCACCCTGGATACTCGCCAAGACATGAACGTGCGTGTGCTCCGCCCCGGTGAGTCCGAGGAACCCGACGAGGCTCTGGATCCCGTGGTGGCCCTGGGGATGATGTGGCAACTGACCCGCCAAGCATGGAGCTTCAAGGATGGAACTTGGACTGAACCACGACTACGTCGAGATGCTCTCCGCATTGTGCGTCGAAAAGGCTGAGTTCCTGCTCGTTGGGGCCTATGCCATGGCGGTGTATGGGGTTCCCAGGGCTACGGGGTACATGGACCTCTGGATTCGACCCACCCGCGAGAACGCTGAACGGGTTTGGAGGGCGCTGGAGCGCTTTGGCGCACCTCTTGCACGACTGACACTTGAAGACCTTCACTCGGAGGGCACAGTGCTTCAGTTTGGTGTGGTTCCCTGTCGGATCGACCTTCTCACGCGGATTTCGGGCGTAGCCTTCGAGGAGGCTTGGACCAAACGGGGAATCCTCACCCTCGAAGGCCTTTCCGTTCCAGTCCTCCATGAAGACCATTTGCTTCAAAACAAGCTGGCCACAGGCCGCCCGAAGGATCGCAGCGATGTGGCCATGCTTCGAGCCCGTAGGAAAGGGACCCCATCGACCAAGCCTTGAAGTCACCAAGTTCCGAATACATACCTGCGCACTTTCTGGTTCAACCCGCGCCTCCCATCCCTGAAACTGAAAGCATGGGAGTGAACATGAAGGACGTCCTGGCCGATCTGAAATGGCGTGGCTTGCTGAACCAGTGCACCGACGAGGCTCACCTGGGGGCTTGGCTCCTGGAGAAGCCCCGCACGATCTACGTGGGCTTCGATCCCACCTCTGACAGCCTCCATGTGGGTTCCCTCCTGCCAGTCATGCTGCTGCGGCGCTTCCAGAAGGCGGGGCACCGGCCCATTGCGCTGGTGGGCGGGGCCACGGGGATGATCGGGGATCCCAGCGGGAAGAGCGCTGAGCGCAACCTTCTCAACGTGGAGACCCTGCGGGCGAATGTGCAAGGCATGGGGGCCCAGCTCCGGCGCTTCCTGGACTTCGAGTCCGGGGAGAACGCGGCCCTTCTGGTGAACAACTTCGACTGGATGGGGCCCTGGAGCTACTTGGAATTCCTCAGGGATGTGGGGAAGCATTTCCCCGTGAACGTGATGCTGGGCAAGGACTCGGTGAAGAGCCGCCTGGAGCGCTCGGACAGCGGCCTCAGCTACACGGAATTCAGCTACATGCTGCTCCAGGCCTACGATTTCGTACACCTGCACCGCACCCACGGCTGCGAACTGCAGGCGGGGGGCAGCGACCAGTGGGGCAACATCACCGCGGGCATCGATCTGGCGCGGCGCATGGATGGTGCCAGCCTCCAGGGCCTGACCTGCCCCCTCCTCACCAAGAGCGATGGCTCCAAGATGGGCAAGACCGAGAGTGGGGCCGTGTGGCTCTCTCCGGCGAAGACCAGTCCATACGCGTTCTATCAGTACTGGATCAATTTGGCGGACAGCGATGTGGGCACCGCCCTGCGCTTCCTCACGGAACTGGACCGGGAGGAGATCGAGGCCCTGGAGGCCAGGCATGCCGAAGCCCCCGAGCGCCGGGAGGCCAAGAAGCGCCTGGCCACGGAGCTCACCCTGCTGGTGCACGGCGACGCGGGCTTGGCCTCCGCCACCCGGGCCACGGAGATCCTCTTCGGGGCAGAGATCGTGGACCT
Source organism: uncultured Solibacteraceae bacterium (assembly GCA_964589695.1). Taxonomy (GTDB): domain Bacteria; phylum Acidobacteriota; class Holophagae; order Holophagales; family Holophagaceae; genus CAZPUI01. The sequence continues at coordinate 2,783 of CAZPUI010000285.1, forward strand.
CAGCGATGCCGAATTGGGGGAGATCTTCGCCGATGTGTCCAGCCGCGAACTGGGACTGGACCGCCTGGAGGGCGAAGGCCTGCCCCTGGCCGACGCCCTGGTGGAGGCCGGTTTGGCCAAGAGCAAGGGGGAAGCCCGGCGCCTGCTCCAGCAGGGCGGGGTCTACCTCAACAATCGGCGTGTGGCCGATCCCGAGCAGCGGCTGAGTCTGGAATCCCTGGCCAGCGAGACCGTCCTGGTCCTGCGTTCGGGGAAGAAGAATTACGGGTTGCTGAGGTTCCAGTAGGTATTCGAAACCCTGCGGGTTTCGAAAGGGGCGCAGGCCGGGCTTGGCCCGGCCTGTAAAAACCAAAGCCAGGCGTCAGGGGCGTCCTGAGGCCCTCAGGCTCTGGTCCTGGCGGACCATCTGCTCGATGGAGAGGACTTCGGTGGGGCTTTTCCGGCCGAAGTTCTTCCAGTAGAGGTTCTCGATGAACTGGGGCAGGGAGGCCTTCCAGGCATCCACGTGACGCCCCGCCAGGCCTTCCAGGTGGAGGGGGTTCATGCCCAGCTCCCGGGCCATCTGGATCTGGGCATGGCTCAGGCCGTACCTGCGCCGGGCCTCGATCCAGGCGCTCCAGCGGTCGGGGTGTGAGGGGGGTGGCACGGGAAGGGGCTCCAGGGATGGCTCCACGATACCCCAGGGGTAACCGTTCGTGGGCTCACGGGTCGCGGCGATTTGGGCGAATAACGGAGACGCAAAGATCACAGCGCGGCCTCCGGCCGCAACCAAGGAGCGGGTTAAACACGGAGAACACCGAGATGCCGCGCATGCGTGGCATCTCCGTGTTTCAATTCTTGAAAAGATGGATGTTGCCATGGAGATGAAATCCATTTCTGCGCGCGAAAACAAGAATTTGGTGAATAGTAGTACAGCGCGTCCTCCGTGTCTCAGATGCCCTTTGGGGAGTTAGCTGAACGGATACCTCCAGCCCAGGTGCGTGGAACCTACTTTGGGGGCGCAGGGTCCTTCAGGAACCACACGGTCTGGATCAGGCCCTGCCGCACCTCGTAGATGGCCGTGCCCGCGAAGGCCGTCTGCTTGGGATCCCAGCGGTGGACGAACTGCTCCTGTTCAATGACGAAGGGGCCCTGGGCCATGTGGTGGGTGATGCGCACGGCCGTGTCGGGCTTGGCCAGGAACATGGCCCCCCACTTCGCTTTCACGGCCTCCCGACCCCGGACCGTGATGGGGGTCTCGGGCAGGGTCCGGATGGTGACCTCCGGGGCATAGGTGGCGGCGAAGGCCTCCGCATCCCGGGCGTTGTAGGCGTTCAGCTGGCGCTGCACCACATCCTCGGGCGAGGCCTGAAGGATCTCCTCGGGGACGAGAACCTCGCCACCCTTCACCACCCGGTGCAGCTTCTGGAGGTTCTGGATGTCCGCGTAGGGATCGGCATCCAGCACCAGGAGGTCGGCGACCTTGCCCGCCTCCACGGTGCCATGGTCCTTCTCCTTGCCCAGCACCTTGGCGCCGTTGAGGGTGACACTCTGGAGCAGTTCCTGGGGGGTGAGGCCCGCCTGGGCCATGAGCTTCAGCTCGGTCCACAGGCTGGGGCCCGGGAAGGTGCCGGGATTGCCCGCGTCCGTGCCGGCGGCCACCGTGACCCCCGCCCGCACCAGTCGCCGCACATTATCCAGGGCCACCGATCCGGGCTCCCAGGGCCTGGCCTCCCGGATCACCTTCACCTGGGCCTCGGACAGGGGCTGTCCAAGGTGCAGCAGGTCGAAGAAGGTGCCCATGACATGGGGGTTCCCCAGGGCGAATTCCCAGGGATCGAAGGCGAAGCGCCGGGTGCGCAGCAGGCTGTAGCCGCGGTTCACGATGAGGGTCGGAACCAGGATGACCCCACGGCGCTTCATCTCCTGCATCAAGTCCTCGGGGATGGGGGCGTCCTCGACGTTGTGGACCAGAAGGTCGGCCCCTGCCTTCACGGCCTCCGCCGCTTCCGCGAGCCGCGTGGCGTGCATGGCCACCCTCAGGCCGTGCTTCCTGGCCTCGTCGTAGATGGCCTGCTGGGTGTCCGTGGTGCGTTCGCGGCTGACCCAGATCTTGATGAAATCAGTCTTGAGGCCCGCCTGGCGACGCACCTCCGCACGGGCCTGCTCCGGTGTCATGCCATGGAGCACCGCAGGATCCTTTCCCTCGGTGAGGAAGTGGGAACCACCGGTGCGGAAGTTCTTGATGGCCGAGGGGGCCAGCAGGGGACCGCTGAGCCAGACCCGCGGCGCCCGCAGGGTCCGGGTGGCGAGGTCCCGGACTTCGAAGTTCCAGTTGGGACCGCCCATATCGATGACACTGGTGATGCCGCAGCGCAGGTAACGGGCGAAGGTGTCTGGCAGGTCCCGGCGGATCAGCCCCTGTTCCTGTTCATAGCTCCGGTGGGCCCTCAGGTCCATCACATCCGGCCGGGTGTAGAGGCCCCCGGACTGGAAGAAATGGATGTGGGCATCCACCAGGCCCGGCACGATCCACTTTCCCCCGACCTCAAGGCGCGTGGCATGGGCAGGCACCTTCAGGGTTCGGGCCGGGCCCGCTGCCAGGATCCTCCCATCCTGGACGAGCACCACCGCATCCGGGATGGGCTCCTGCCCTGGATTCACCAGGGTGGCTCCCACAAAGGCCTGGAGCGGGGTTCCCGTGGGGGTGTGGGTTGGGGCCACCAGGCCGAGGGCGAGGAGTGGAAGGACCATGGGTTTCTCCAAGGCGAAGGGGTCAGGGAAGGTTCACTGGAAGAGGTGGGTGAGCATGGCCTCGCGCATGGCTGCATCCAGGGCCCTCGTGTTGCGGGCCTCGCCATGCTTGTCGCTCTGGGTCTGGGTGTTGAAGGCAATGATCAGCCCCTTGCGGGTGGTGCGGTCCACGTAGAAATGGGAGATTAAACCATTCTGGCCACCGCTGTGGGCCACGAAGGCGCGGCCGCGGTGGTCTTCCAGGAAGAAGCCCAGCCCCATGTGCACGCCGGGGGACACGGGCACCACCGGACGCCACATCTCTTCCAGGGATTCCCGCCTCAGGATCCGGTCGTAGCGTGCCTGCTGCACCTTGTCCTCGCTTCCCTGGAGCAGCCCCAGGTAATTGGCGAGGTCCGTGATGGGGGCGTTGAGTCCCCCGTTGGCCACGGTGATGCCCGTATCGAAATCGAAGCGGGCCTCCTGAAGGCCCGTATCGTCCACATAGTAGGAGTGGGACCGATCCTGGAGCAGGAAGGAGGGCGTCCGGTCGAAGAAACTGCGGGTCATTCCCAAGGGGCGCAGGATCTCCTTGTCGATGTAGGTCTCGAAGGGCTCCTGCACGAGGTCTTCGATCACCCTTCCCAGGTAGACGTAGGCCGGGTTCGAGTAGCCGTAGCGGGTACCTGGGGCGAACGCCAGCTTGGTATAGGGCATCATGCCCACCAACTGCTCCCAGGCGGGGGGCTCGAAGGGCTGCCACTTCGCGCCCTCGCCCCAGGGCCAGGTGCCCGGCTGGAATCCCGAAGCATGGGACAGCAGGTGGCGAATCGTCACGGATCCCATGGGGCCGAAGGGATTGTGGACCTTCCGGAGCTCCGGTACGTACTTCAGGATGGGATCCTCCAAGGACAGCAGGCCGCGATCCCGGAGCTGCAGGATGCCGATGGCCGTAAAGGTCTTGGTGATGGAGGCCCAGTGGAAGATCGTGTCCTCGTTCACCGGCAGACCCTGGGCCTGGTCCCGCAGACCCACATGGGCCCGCGCCGTGAGCCTTCCCTTCTCGATGAAGGCCACACTGCTGCCCACGATGCCATGGGCTGGGACGGCCTTTCGGTAGGCGACTGCGAAGGTGGGCCAGCCGGTGGGTTCCTGGGCGGACAGGGGGAGGATGGCCTGGATCGCGGCAAGGGACACGCCCAGCAGCCACGTTCTTGGGGCCAGGATTCTGAGCATGGCATGGGTCCTTTCGCGGGGTCAGGTCAGTCTTCCACAAGGGGGCTCCGAGCGCCCATGGTCCAGGGGCGGAGCCTCTCCGGCGAGCTGGGAGGCATAGGCGAAGAGGGCAGGGTGCCCCCCGGTATG
>CAZPUI010000286.1:0-6858 GCA_964589695.1 uncultured Solibacteraceae bacterium
GGATCAGCCTGTCCGGACCGGACGGAACGCTCCTGGATTCGCTCCAGCTGGAGGGCGCCCTGGTGGATGTGCTGGGGCTGGAGGATGCCCTGGTCCGACGGCTGCCCAAGGCCCTGAAGCTGGGCGGCGACCTCGCCACCGGGGGATCCCGGGCCCAGCTCACCAAGACCCGGGAGTGGTATGTGCGGGGCATGGAGGTACTCACAGAGGGCAACCAGGACGCCCTGTACATGGCCGAAAGCAGCTTCCAGGAGGCCCTGAAACTGGAGCCTGACTACGCCCCAGCCCTGGCGGGCCTGGCCTGGACGGGCCTGGAGCTAGGGGTGGCCCTGGGCCTGAACCAGGGCCGCTACTCCGAGGGCGAGGCACGGCACCGCAAGGCCAAGGAATACGCCGAGCGGGCCCTGAGCCTGGATCCCACCCTGACCTTGGCCCACCGGGCTCTGGCGGGACTGTACCTGCGCCTGGGGGATCACGAAGGGGCCAAGCGGGAAGCCCTGAAGGCCGTGCAGCAGGACCCCACGGATGCCGTGACCACCGCGGTACTGGCGGACACCTTCCAGGCCCAGGATGGCGAGGAACACGTGGCGGCGGCCCGACGCTACTTCGAGAAGGCCCTTTCCCTGGACCCCAATTCCTGGTTTACCCATCACCGCTTCGCCGTCCTCCTGCAGAACTGCGGTGAGCTGGAAACCTCCCTGGAGCACGCCCAGCGGGCCATGGCCCTGCGGCCGCAGGGGGAGCTGATCTACGTCACGGCCGCCGATGTCCTGATCTGGCTGGGCCGCAGCACCGAAGCTTTGGGTATGTGCAAGGAAGGGCTGAAGCACGTACCAGGTTCCTCCCTCCTCAAGGCGGTGCAAGGCTACGCCGCCTGGGACCTGGGGCACATTCCCCAGGCGAAGGAACTCCTGGCCCGGGTCATGGATGCCTACCCCGAAACCAGCAGCACCGGAACCTTCCTGCGGGGCATGCACCAGCTGACCCGCGGCGACCGGACCGGGGCCCTGGGACGCTTCACCCGCTTCGAAGCGAGCCTCCGAACCCAGCCCCTGGCCAGCCTGGGACACAATGTCCGGCGCACCCACGCCATCAACCTCTACTTCATGGCCCGAACCCTGGCCAAGCTTGGGGAAGGCAAGGCCGCCCAAACCATGTTGGACCTCGCGGAGGTCATGCATGGGGGAAAGCGACAAGTGGCTTTGAAAGATCCGGCCTTCAAGGGCTGAGTGTCCTGGAATCAACCACTGAACCCAAGGAGCGGTGTATGCTGCTCTCCAGGGAGTCCCCTTTCCATGCATCCAAACCCAGGCGTCCCCTTGGGCGATACCACGCGCTTGTCCCTCCTCCTGGTGACCACCGGGGCCATCGTGGTCCTGGCCCCCCTCACAGGCTTCCTGGGCCTATCGGACCGCCGGCACCTGCCCGTCCTGTTGGGCCTTTCCCTGGGGGCCTTGTTCGTGCTCTTTCTGGTGGCCCTGGTCCGGTACCTTCGCCTGCAGCGCCAGCTCCGAACCACCCGAGACCTGCTGGAGCAGCGGAGCACCCTGGACGATCTCACGGGACTCTGGAACCGCCGGGTGATCCTCGCGCGCCTGGAGGCCGAACATGAGCGTTGCCGGAGGGCCGGAGGGGCTCTGTGCTGCCTCCTGCTGGATGTGGACCACATCAAGCAGGTGAACGATCGCTTCGGCCAAGCTGCGGGCGACAAGGTGCTGGGCGAGGTGGCGAATATCCTCAGGTCCTCCCTGCGCACCTACGACATCGCTGGCCGCTATGGGGGAGAGGAGTTCCTTATCATCCTGCCGGGGGCGGATTTGGAGACAGGCCGCCTCACCGCCGAACGCATCCGAAAGTCCGTGGCGGACCTCGTGTGGGCCGGCCCACCGGAGGGCTCCCGCCAGGGCGTGACCGTGAGCCTGGGGGTGGCGGAGGCCTTCGTGGACGAGACCGTGGCCCAACTGCTCATTCGCACGGACCTGGCCCTTTTCCGCGCCAAACAGGGCGGACGCAATCGGGTCGGGACGGAAGGCTGAGGGAAACGGGAACGGAAAGCTGACGCAAAGAGCTCAGCATGACCGAGGCCACACCTCAAACGCGAGGTACCGCAGCCCCGCTGAGTCGAGGGAGAAGCGTCGTTCCGGGAGCAGGGCCAACGCTTTGACACCTATGGAATGCATCCTCCGCACGCCTGGCTTCTCTCCTTGCTCTCCGCGTCTCAGGCTTCGTCCATGCCTGATAGGTCAGCCCTCCGTCACCACCCAGCGATGCTCGGCGGCGGGCCCCACGAGCCTGCGGGGTTCGGCGCGGGAGGAAAGGTAGAGGCGCAGGACGCCTTGAGGCCCTTGCCCGGAATGGGCGACGAGAACATCCAGGTTCCCGTCGCCATCGAGGTCACCCGCCCACAGCACGTCCCACAGGCTGGTCTCCAGCCGCGGCAGGACCTTGAGCACCTGGGACCTGGAACCCACCTCCAGCCTGAGCACATAACTCGATCCCCGCTCCACCAGTTCGGACCAGATTCGAAAGGGCGATGGGCCCAGCTGGCCTGTCACCACCTGGTCTTCCACGGTATCCCCCGTGGTCTTCAGATCCTTCGCCCCCAGGACCGAACCGGAGCCTCGGAGGGGCAGGCCATGGACCAGGAGCAGGGCCTTGGTGGCCCCGCGCACCAGCACCTCCACCCGACGCGCCTTCCCCTTGCCCGTGGACTTCTGCACCACTCGTGCGGGCTCCAGCCACCATCCCGTGGCACCAGGGACCAGGGCGAGCCAGCCCCTGGATAGGTCCCGGGGGATCTCTGCGGCGGTGTAGAAACCGGGCCCCAGGATCCGCACCGCAGGCAGATTCTGGGCCTGGGCCAGGGCTCCGAGCCCCGCCACCGCCAGCATTCCCAGGCGAAGGATCCCCAAAGCACCCTCCAGGCTTGGGTCTACGTTACCATTCGACCAGACAACCCTCATGAGCGGAGGCAAGGATCCATGAAATTCGTCGACGAGTATGTGTCCCAGTATTCCGAGTGCGTATGGCTGGACTTCGACTACCTGGAGGCCTTCATGGGGAAGGTTCTGGTGGCGGCGGGGGTGCCCGAGGCGGATGCCAAGGTGGTGGGGGAGGTCCTCATCGAATCCGACAAGCGGGGCATCGACTCCCATGGCATCGGCCGCCTGAAGCCCATCTACATCGACCGTATCCGTGATGGGATCCTGGACCCCATCACGCGCCTGGAGGTGGTGCGGGACCGCAAGACCACGGCGGTGCTGGATGGCCATAACGGCATGGGCCACGTGGTGGGGAAGACGGCCATGGAGATGGCCATCCAGAAGGCCCGGGACCATGGCATGGGAATGGTGGCCGTCCGGAACAGCACCCACTACGGCATCGCGGGCTACTACGCCCTCATGGCCATCCAGGCGGGCATGATCGGCATCACGGGCTGCAATGCCCGCCCCTCCATCGCCCCCACCTTCGGGGTGGAGAACATGCTGGGCACCAACCCCCTCACGGTGGGCATGCCCACGGACGAAGACTTCCCCTTCGTCCTGGACTGCGCCACCAGCACCATTCAGCGGGGCAAGGCGGAACACTATGCCCGCATCGGCAAGGAACTGGCCCCGGGCTGGGTGATCGATGAGCATGGCCGCACCCGCACGGACACCGCCCAGGTGCTCATCGACCTCACCAAGGGCAAGGCCGCCCTCACCCCTTTGGGGGGACTCGGCGAGGAGATGGCCGGCTACAAGGGCTACGGGTACGCCACGGTGGTGGAACTGCTCAGCACCGCCCTCCAGGACAACCCCTGGATGAAGGCCCTGAATGGCACGGATGCCGAGGGCAAGAAGATCCCCATCCCCATCGGCCATTTCTTCATTGCCATCAATGTCGACGAGTTCATCGACCTGGACCGTTTCAAGGCCATCGCCGGCTCCATCATGCGGGACCTGCGGGCCTCCAAGCCCTCTCCGGAGGCGGACCATATCTTCACCGCCGGGGAGAAGGAACACCTGGCATGGCTCGTCCGCAAGGAACGCGGCTGCCCTGTGCCCGGCGCCCTCCAGCGGGACATGGAAAAGATGCGGGAATGGTACGGCCTGGACGACCGGTTCCCCTGGGAGTAGCCAGGCACCCTACCGCATGGCCGCCAGCTGCCGCGCCCGGACTTCCTCCAGGAGTCCTTGGGTATACTCCGTGTCCAGGCGGATCAGGTCGTAGCCCAGGGCGATGCCATTGAGGTACTGGAACACCGCCGCATCGTCCCTACCGGGTCCGGGGATGATCCCCGAAACCCTGGTGCTCGAAATCGGCGCAGGCCCAGGGCACCCCGGGGTCCGCCAGGGGCAGTTCCAGGAGGGCCACCTCCAGGTGCTCGCGCTTCATGCGGTGGACCTCCCGGCGCATTCGCTCGGAAAAATCCTCGCCTGGGTGGTGCACCAGGATCTGGACCCGGCGTTCATAGGGGTCCACCGCAAGGCTCAGGGCGGTGGTACCCCGGGGGGGGAAGGACGTCCTGCAGCAGCTGGGGGCTGCGTTGAAGGTGGGCGTAGATTCGCTCAAGGATGGGGTGGTTCCCCGCCTTTTCGGCGTATCCCCGTGGCCATTGAGTTTTCTCGGCCCCCCACCGACCCCTGTTGGGTCACCCCAACCCTCCGCACGGATGCCGACGGCCACCCTGGGAAGGTCCAAGCCCGACCTGCACAATCATTTTCGGCGTGGCCACCGGATCACTGCCCTCCCTGCACGATGGGAAGCCCCTTGGCCTCCTGGAAGGCGTTCTTCACCAGGTCCCCCAGGAACACGGCATTGAAGACGAATCGGCCCCAACCATCCTCGTCCTTCACGAAGGCCCGGCGGAGGTCCACAAGGTCCAGGCGCTTGCGGACCTCCTCCAAGCCAAGTCCTTCTTTCACCAGGGGAGCCACCCGGGCCCGGATCTCACCCAGGACCCAGCGAAGGCGCTCCAGGTACACGGCATCCGTTTGCACCTCCCCGTGCCCCGGGACGAGGAAGCGGAAGTCATAGCCCTGGAGCCGCTTCAGGACCTCGATCCATTCCCCCAGGAAACAGGCGGATGCGTAGGGAATGGGGTGCACCACCAGATCCCCCGTCACCAGCACCTTGGGGCCGGGGGCCCACACGACGGCATCCCCATCGGTGTTGCCCCTTCCCAGGAAGCGCAGTTCCAAGGGCATCCCCGGGTCCTGAAGGACGAGGTCCTGGGTGAAGGTGAGGGTGGCAGGGTAGGCCTTCAGCGCCTGGTAGCCCTCCACCATGCTGGGACCCACCGCCACGAATCGGGCCCAGCCTTCCTTTTCCGAGGCGGGCACCGAGGGATCCTCCAGGCGCTTACGGCCGAAGTCCACCATCCCCGCGTACGAAGCGGCGTAGGTCTTGATGTAAGCCATGGAGGAACCGGTCATGTTCCGGCGCGTCTGTTCCGTGGATAGGATCTGGAGGTCCGGCCAGGCCTTGAGCAGCGCTCCAGCCCCCAGGTTATGGTCGCCGTGGTAGTGGGTGTAGACCAGGAACTTGACCCGCTTGGGACCCAGGGCGCGAATGTGGCGGACCAGGTGCTCCCCCGCCACGGGGGCGCCCCCAGCATCCACCACCACGAAACCATCGGACTGTTCGAACACCACAGTGTTGCCCTCGAAGGGTGCATCCGTGGCCACCGGCCGGTGGAGCAGCCAGACCCCCTCCGCAACCTTCACACAGGCGCGCTGGAAGCCATCCGGGGTGCCCTGGTCAGGGGCGGCCAGGGTAAATGCCGTCAAAAAGTAGGGTCCGATCATGGGGCCTCCCAAAACAGCCAAGCAAGGATGACACCCTACGATGCGCCCGCGAGGTCCCGGCACCCCTGCGGGGAAAAACCTGATGACCCGCCTGAGGGCTTTCACGATGCAGCGGAAACCCAACCCCCAAAGGAACCCCGGAGCATCAAGCCCCGGGGCGATTGCGGGAACCAACTGTGATCAGGACTACTCCTCGATGCACCGGCAAATGGAGATGCCCCATGTGCCACACTCAACACACTCGGACACGCAGTTGGTGCAAGTCCCACAAGTACCCTTAATCTGCGAGATGCAGAAAATCATCTGGGTAACCCACCCCCCCTGGATCGCCTCTGCGTTTTCAGGGCTCAGGGAGCTTAGGGTGTCTTTACGCAATTGCAACTTTCGCATGATTTCCTCGAACAAATGGGTTGGAAGGCGACCGGGGCCCTGGTCAAGTAAGCACCCACATTCGGTCCCGGGTGGTGCATGAACCAGGTCCAGATTCCGAACAGGGATGGGTCCAGCTGAAAACGTCGCCCGCACACTCCCACAGAAATGCTTTGCCCTACAATGAAAAAACAAGCCAAATTAATACTTTGATAAGGTAGCCAATCGTTTTTTTCCCGGGCGCAGACACAGGCTCTAAACGGATTCCCCGCCCCCACCAGGTTTGCTGGGTCCTGGTCTCTCCGTCCCAGGGGGGCGAGGGGCCAAATTTCCCCCAAGGCCCCGCGCGGATACACTCAGCTACCCCCCTCGACGAGGTTCACGGCGTGATCCCACGGAAAGTACTGTTCTTGATTCCGTTCCTCCTGGCAGCGGAGGTCCAGGCGCAACAAGGCGGGAGCCATATCCCCAAGACCCAGATCCTGGTGCTCGGAGACTTGGACGGCTCCTGGATGCGGAGTTTCGAACGGCTGGTGGTGGAGACGGGCCTGGAGGGATCGGCCATCGAGCGCACCTTGGTGTCCCCCGGCATGGCCAGCACCTGGATGAAGCGTTCCGGCCTGGAAGGGGAGCGGGGCTGGATCCTCCTGGTGGGAGAGCGCATCCAGGCCTCGGGCAAGTCCCTGCCCCCTCGGGAGAC
>CAZPUI010000287.1:0-6828 GCA_964589695.1 uncultured Solibacteraceae bacterium
TATCCTCACCGAGGCCTATCCGGAGGAGGAATACTTCAACGATCTCCTGCGCGTTGTGCAGACCACGGGCGCTCTCAATCTTTCCGATCAGCATGCAGGCTGGTTTGCGGCCTGAGGCGGTTCGGGAGCGCTGAACCAGGCGGCGAATCTCCTCGATATCGGTGGCCTCCCGCACAAAGGAGAGGGCGATGTACTCGACTTCGTGCTCCACGGCGAACCCGATGTCGCGAATGTCCTTGTCGGAGAGGAAGGGAATGGGGTAATCGACGTTGGGGATGGTGAGATGGGCCTTGGGGCGAAGGCTCCCGGCGTTCTCCACCCTCACGGTGATCTGGTCCGGCGCCTTATCGACCACTTCTCCAGCAAAATAGCCGTCCATGAGGAGAATCCGCTGGCCCATCGCACACAGGGCATCCAGCTCGGGAAGGTTCGTGTACACCAAGTGGGGCTCGGGCGAGACCAGGGTCTCGATGCCCTCGGGGGGCCTGGATTGGATTCGGAGCAGGGAGCCCGACTCCAGGTCGATGGCTTCGGCGTAGCCGTAGATTCGGACCGCGGGTCCCTTGATGTCCGCCATGATGGCCGCAGGCTGACCCAGGGCGGCCCGGGTGGCGCGCACCATGGCGATGGCTGCACTGGCCTCCTCCGGAGTCTTGTGGGAAAAATTGAGCCGGAAGACGTTGACGCCTGCCTCGATCAAGGCCCGCACGATCTCCGGCGTTTCTGAGGCTGGCCCCAGGGTGGCGATGATCTTGGTGCGCTTGTCAGTCATGTTCATGGGAAGCCTCGGGGTCGAAAGGGTTTCTGCATGGGTCAAGCCCGCCCTGCAGTCCACCAGCCGACCAAGGTCGGGAAGGTGCGAGCCGTGCGTGGACTCGTGCAGCAGGATGCCGTCGGGGAACGGCAACGCAGTGGTGCTATTTGGCTTTTACCATTCGAGGGTGGGTTTTGAAAGGCGTTTCCAATCCAGCCCCGCAAACGTTGACAGATCATGCCCTGGGGAAAGGAAATCAAAGGGGCAAGATGGGGGATTGGGGATGGGGAAGTCGGCCATGAGAAATCCAAAAACACAAGGTTGGCGCGCTTTTCGTAGTTTCAAGATTGCTCCCTGAGGTGGGATGGGAAGGAGAAGGCCTCGACCCCCACGTGCAGGGACTCCCGGATGCCCAACTTGGGACAAAAGCCATCCCATGGAATGCAGCAACATTTCTGGATTGATCACCGCTGGGTCACACTTCTGCATCCCCTGGGTGCCTGGAGGTCCAGCGTGTCGGACAACCCTTTCGCGTCCCCCGATGCCCACGTGTTGGCGTCGCCACGGAAGGCGGGCATGCCTTGGATCGGGCTCGCGCTGCTCCTGGTGGCCTGCGGAGGGACCCTTCTTTACGTTTCCAAGATTCGTGCGAAGTGGGCTGCACTGGAAGCCACCCGGGAGAGGATGAACAAGGAGCGCCAGGGGCTCGAGCCGCAGATCCAGCAGCGTCGGCTCCTTGAGGTCACGGAGAAGGCTCAGGTGGCCACTTTCGGGGCCGTGACCGCCTTCGAGGCAAAGTTGAGCCCGAGGCAGGTGGGCCGATTTCTGGATCTGCTGACCCAGCCCGCGGTGGCAGGCTCCCTGTCGTCCGTGACGATCCAGGGTTCGAAGGTTGTGCTGACGGCGGGACCCTCGGGTTCCCCGTCCTGGGATCCTTGCCTGCAGGTACTGCAACGCCACCCAGGGATCGTGCAGACCACCCGAAAAACCGGCGAAGGGCTGGAAGCCACGTTATTTGGAGGAACCCTGCAATGAACCTCCGGCGCCTCATGCTATGGGGGGCCATTCCCCTTGTGCCCCTCGTTGGTTACTCGGCGTTGGGTGGGACTCGGGAAGAGATAATCGCCATGCAAGCCATGATCGATGCCCAAGGCCCCATCCTCCGCCAAGCTCACGAGGACCGGCGGGACCCCGCTCCGCTGGAAGCGGCACTGCAGGCCCAAAGGGCGGGTTGGGGCAGGCTGCGAGGTCGGGTCCATCCGCAGGACGAGGCAGCCCTCACTCCGGTGAGGGTGATCGACCTTGCGTTGACAGCGGGCGTTCAGGGCTTCCGCACCGAGGTCTGTCGTGTACACCCCCCCCACACCAAGCATTCCATGGCGGACCCCAGGTGCTGGCAGTGCTCAGGTCGCGGAACGGCAGCCCAGGTGCAGACCTTCGTGGCCCGATTGGAGGCCATGACCGGCCCCGGCCTGCGTGGGCCGAGGATCCTGAAGTTCCAGCAGGAACCTGGCCCCGACGGGGTCCTGCAGTTCACCTGCGAACTTGGGATGATGGTTCTGAACCACGCCCCCGAGTCCGGACCACTTAAAAATCGATCCTCCTGACTAGGAAACACTGCGCCCATTCAAACCCGCCTGCCCAAGGCATAGGCGTTGCGCTACCTTCTGGCGGGATGCCCCTGGCGAGGGATTCAGGCCATCATGTGCCCTTGGTACCTCGGGGATCGAAGGAAAGGACGTAGGCCCCGTGGCGGCATCTCCTCTTCACCCAGCTGATGTTTCGGATCATAGGGCAGAAGGTCAGTGTCCAGGATGGCGCCGGGGGGACTCAGGCCGTGATACCTGGCCAAGTCCGGAGTGGACTTTGTCCTGGGGGTAAAGTTCTGTTGCTGGCTGCCATCACACAAGCCGGACGTGTGCTCGACTCTCAACAATTCGAAAAACGGCAGGGGCTGGACAGCATCGACTGGTGTTGGCATGGAATAACTGTTCTGCACCGCTTGCCACCTTGAGCGCGATCATGAGTAGGGGGATCAAATGAGCCAGAATGAAGGTTGTGATCCTTATCTGGGCATGTCGCTTCCATTCGGGGACTACCTCGTGTTCGTGGACGAAAGTGGTGACCACAGCCTGGACTCGATCAATGCAGATTTCCCGATTTTCGTCTTGGCTTTCTGCATCGTGCGCAAGGCGGACTACCTTTCCCATGCGGTACCGGGCCTACAGACACTGAAATTCAAACACTTCGGGCATGATCAGGTAGTTCTCCACGAACACGACATCCGAAAGCGCAAGGGCCCCTTTGCCATCTTGATGCGCGAAGATCGGCGCGATGTCTTCATGGAAGACCTGAATCAACTCATGGAGGCGATGCCATTCACGATCATTGCCAGCGCTTTACAAAAGGAGGCTTTCAAGGCGAAATACCGTCATCCCCACCACCCCTATCACCTCGCCATGGAATTCGGCGTGGAGCGCTTGCTGGCCTTTCTCTCTCATCAGGGTCAGGAGAGTTTTATGACCCATCTCATTGTAGAAAGCCGTGGACGCAAGGAAGACAACAATCTCGAACTGGCCTTCCGGCGCATCTGTGATGGTCAGAACTATCGTGGGAAGATCCTGCCCATGGAAATTGTCTTCGCCCACAAACAGACGAACTGTTCAGGCTTGCAGCTTGCTGATCTTGTCGCCCGCCCGATCGGGCGCCACGTGCTGGATCCTGGACAGACCAACCGAGCCTGGGATCTCATCGAGCCCAAGCTGTTCCGAAGCCCCCAGGGAAAGGTCGATGGCTATGGCCTGAAACGATTTCCCTAGACGAGCGAAGGGCCCCGACATTCACCGGAGCCCAGCGCCGATCGGGCACTCCCAATCCACTTGGTTCAAGTGTGAGTGCCGTGAGCCCGCCACTCAAGTTCAAATTTCACTCAAGGGACCCAGGAACCCGGCAATGAAACTGGTCGAATTCAAACGCACGAACGACAGATCGGAAATACCGTGGGATATTAGCCCCCCCCTTCATGAACGTGCCCACCACCCGCGCCCCCTCGCGACCCCGGTACCGGGCACGTTCATGACGTTCATGACATTCACGACCTCCCCCCAAACACCACCCTTTCCGTCCACCCCTGGGGCGTCTTCCTTCGTTCCACGCTGAGGGTGGTTGTCTGGGGCATCCAGCCCAGGAGGCCCAGGATGCGGTCGGAGAGGGGGCGCACCTGCTCGGGCTGGGCGGGTCCCTCCAGCTTCTCCCAGCGGGGGGCTTCGGCACGGGCGGCATCCAGGTCCAGGGTGGCCCAGCGCACCAGGCTGGCGTCCATGGTGGGGGTGGGGACCTGGGCCAGGCTGCGGGCGTCGGGGCCCACCCACAGGCAGTCGCCGCTGCGGCGCAGGGCCAGCACTGGGAGTCCCGGGCCCACCCGCACCTCCCGGGTCTCGCCCAGGGTCACGAGGGTGGCGCGGCCCCCGCGGCGGGCGGCGGTGGCCCGGCATAGCTCGGCAAAGGCAGCGTCCTGGGCCTTGGGCCAAGGGAAGGCCATTCGGCGCAGGCCCGAGGTCTCCACCCAGAAGCCCCAACTGGTCACGGGGGTCCGTTCCAGCAGCTCCTTCCAAGGGCGCAGGTCCCCCTCCTCCCAGCCGGCGCTGGAAAGGGCCGCGGTGCGTTTGGTGAAGTCCGTGGTGTACCGGTCCGACACGGGGGCCTCCCCGGCCTCGGGCAGGGCACTGAGCCGGGGCACGGGCTCCGAGGCGGGGCTGGGGATGGGCTCCAGCAGGGCCCGACGGAAGGTCGCCCAGAAGGGGGCTCCCTGGGCCTCCCAGCCCGCCAGGGCGGCCTTGGGGGCGGGGAAGCGGTAGACGCCGCCCCTGGGTTCGGGCCCACCTTCCCGCACTTCCACCCAGTGGGTGCCTTCCTGGCGGAGGGCGGCCCGGACGAGGCCCTTTTCGGGGCCCGCCGCAAAGGGGAATTCCCGACTGAAGTAGCGGTCCTCCCGCAGGGCCTCCAGGTCCAGGTCCAGGCTCACCAGGCCCGGCAGGCTGGGCGGGGCGGCTTCGGGCTTCAGGACCCGGTCCAGGGTGAGCTTCAGGGCCCTTTCGCTGGTGGCCAGGATCAGGTAGGTCTTCACCCGGGCCCAGGCCAGGCCCATGCGGCGATCCGGGTCCTCGGAGGCATCCCCGGCACCCGGGGTCACCACCTGGTAGGTGGCGCCCTGGTGCGCCCGGGACACGCCCTTGGGCAGGGCCATGGGCAGGGTGGTCAGGGGCGTGTCCACCACCAGCACGGCCTCCAGATGGCCCACCGCCAGGAGTGCCAGGGCCATGCTCCGGGGCTGGAGCTTCATGAGTCCGGCCCAGTCCAGGGGCAGGTCCCCGGTGAACTTGGTCCACTGGTCCAGGAGCTTGGAACCCACCCGCTCCTTCTGCCAGGCGGCCCACACCCGATCCTCGGGGGGGAGTTCGCCCCGGAGAAGCTGGCGATATCCACCCCCCAGGGCCTTGTCGAAGGCCGCCACATCGGGAATCACCAGGCGCAGGGGGGCCTTGGGGAGGGGGAGGTCGGCCCCCAGGAGGGTGAGGCCCAGGAGGGGAAGCAGGCTTCTCATCGGGAGACCTCCTTGGTGAGGATCTGGGCGACCATGCGCCATTCCAGGTCCCTGGGGCGGATGGGGGTGGGTCGGTCGCCTCGGCGTAGGAAGGCTTCCGATTCCGAAGGGACGGGCTGCACCAGCTCCGCGCGCAGGGCCTTGAGGTTGGTGGCCTTTCGCTGGGAGAGCACCTTGAGGACCTCGTCCAGGCGGTCCAGTTCCTGGGCCCGATGGGCCAGGCGGGCGAGGTCCGCCAGCCCCTCCTGGATCTCCCCGGGTTTCACCTTGAGGGCCACCAAGTGGCGCACCAGTTCCCGGGGTCCGGCCTCGGGCCGGGCCACCTGGGCCGCCCGCCAGGAGGTGGGCAGCAGGCTTCGGGTCACCCGGAGGGCCAGGAGGGCCTGCTCGGCCCTGGCTTCCCTGGAGGTGCACACCTGGAGGCGCTCCAGGGCGGGGACCTCCCCGGGGCCTGCGTGACGCAGGGCCGCCCGGGCGGCGAGCACATCGAAGGGATGGGCCTTCAAATGGGCATCCAGGGCGCCCAGGGGCGCGTCCGCCTTGGCCATCCAGAAGGTCCGGGCGGTGGTCCAGGCGCCGGGCATCCGGGGGGCGTCCTTGGGACCGGGGGCGGGGAGGCCCCGCCACTGGTCGAAGGCCTGGACACCTTCCGCGTGGGCCCAGGCCCAACGGCGCCGACCCTCCGCCAGGACCTTGGCGGCGCCCCCCACGTCCTTGAGCCGGGCCAAGATCCGGGCCCGGAGGGCCACGGGCCCATGGGTGTACTCCGCAGGCCAGCGAGCCAGCCAGCGGGGCGCCTGGGCGGGCATGAGTCGGGTCAGGTTGTCCACAAACTCACCCAGTTCCTGGGCAGGGACCTCCCCCCGGAACCAGGCCGCCTCCAGTTCGTCCATCAGGGCTGGCCGTGCCTCCAGGGGGGTCACGTCCATGGCCAGGGTCCAGGCGGGCAGGGAGGCCGGTCCCTGCTTCCGCAGGACTCCCAGGAGCTCCCGGAACTTGGCCTCCACGGGCGCGGCCTGACCAGCTTCCCGGAAGGGTTCGAGCCAAGACCTCAACCGCCGCACCTGGGAGTCCCGGACCATGCGCTGAACCGGGGAAGGGGGTGGCGGTGTCACGGGGGCCGAGGCCTCGGATTCCGGGCTTCGGCGCAGGTCCACCGCGCGGTAGGTGATCTCCGGGTCCGGCTCTCCCAGCTGCTTGACCAGGGTGTCCACCAGGGCAAGGGCCCGCTGGGGTTCCTGGCGCTTCAGGTGAAGGCGCAGGGCCAGAATGCGGAAATCGTCCTCGGAGCTCTCGGCCAGGACCTTGAGAAGCCGGGGCTCCGGGGCGCCACCGGCGGCCTCCTCCACCATGGCCAAGGCGTCCTTCCGGGTGAGGACCGGTTGGCGGTTCAGCCAGGGGCGGGCCTGGACCCACAGTTCCCCAAGGGTGCGCAGGCCCCGGGTGGTCAGTCCCGCCAGGTCGGCCGTCC
>CAZPUI010000288.1:0-6812 GCA_964589695.1 uncultured Solibacteraceae bacterium
CACCGGCATTGGCGGTGAATTGAAGATTGGACCCGAGGAGGGGGAGGCGGAGCAGGGCGGCGCATGGGACCTTCATCCGGGACTCCGAAGGCCTTCATTCTAGCCCCACGGGTCCCCGCCGCCCCGTTGGGGGATCCGGATTCATCACCGGGGCTGGATCTCGAAGGTCCCCACTTCCAGCATGCCGCCCTGGCCATCCAGGCGCAGGAGGATCTCCTTCCGGGTCTGCCGCGGGGTGCCGTAATGGAGGAACAGTTCGGCCTTGAGCGTGGTGGGGCCGATGACGGCGGTCTGCTGGCGGGTGCCGAAGTAGTTGGCCTGGATGCGGTAGGTGCCTGGCCGGGCCCTGCGGAGCAGGAACTCCTCGGGGCCGTAGCCCTGGGTGAGGTCCTGGGAGGTGCGCCCCCTCTGGGCCGTGCGGGTGTGGTTGAAGCTGCAGGTCTCCCCGGATGGGTCCGTCACATGCAGGTCCATGTCCGAATCGTTGGTGTCCCAGGTGAGCACCACCCGCACGTCCACGGGCAGGTCGGCCCGCAGGCGCGGGTCGAAGCCCTTCCTGGACACCCTTTGGGTGGCCGCCAGGGCATTGAGTTCGTTGAGGGCGATGAGGTCCACGCCGTCGAAGCGGTTCTCCCAGCGGGTGGTGGCCACCTGGTAGAGGCGCTCGGCGGCGCGCTGGAACTGGCCCGCCTCCGCCAGGGCCAGGGCCAGGTCGCGGTGGCTCTGGGGCTCTTCCTCCCGCAGGCGCAGGACCCGCTCGAAGATCCGCAGGGCCAGGTCGGCCTCCCCCAGCTGCAGGAGGCGATGGCCCAGGACCCGCAGCAGGGCCGGGGCGTCCAGGTCCAGTTCCGCCAGGTTGGAGAGCACCCGCAGGGCCAGGTCCCGGGCCTTGGCCTTCTCGAAGAAGGCCGCCACGTCCAGGTAGAAGCCTGGGTTGGCGTAGGCCTTGCGCAGGTTCAGGTAGGCCTCGTAGCGCTCCCCCGGGGGCACCTCCCGCAGGGCCTTCAGGTAGGGGGTGTCCGGCCGCCAGGCCGCCAGTCGGATGGTGCCCTGGGTGGGGGATTCGGGGGAGGGGGCGGACCTGGTGTCCACGCCGTCGAGGCTGAAGGCCGTTTCGGTGCGGGTCCGGTCCATCGCGGCCGAGCTGGCCACCACCTCCACCACCGTGGACTGTGCGCTCCCCCCGCGGATCGCGGGGGTCCCGGTGACCCCGGGCGCCAGGGAGGTGGCGCCGGACACGCTGCGGGGAAGGCTCTGCAGAGGCTGGGCCGCCGACCTTGGGCGGGGGGTGTCCGGCACGGCCACGTTGGCCACCACCTCCACCGTGGCCGCGGCCGACTCGGCGGTGGCCAGGGCGAAGTCCAGGCGCAGGGCCGTACCTCGGTCGAAGGAGGCCATCCCCTGGGCGGCGAGGTAGCCGTCGCAGGACGCCGTCACCCGGTAGGCCCCCGGCGGCAGACCCTCCAGGACATATTCACCCGAGGCATCCGTGACCTGCACCTGCTCGGTGTTCGGTCCCTGGCCCACGACCCGCGCCCCTGCCAGGGGTCCCCCCCGCCGATCCAGGACCCTGCCCTGCAGGGTGCCGGTGCCGCCGAAGAGGCGGCGGAGGAAGCCTGGCCTCGGACTGGACCCTGGGGGCTGGTGCTGGGGGGGTGCGGGTTGGTAGTCCTGCTTCCACCAGTCCTTCAGCTCCTCCAGCCTTTGGGCCAGGCTGAGGATCTGGGCCTCCCGATCCGCCATCTTGCCCTGATCCTGTTGGCGCACCTGGGCCTCGTAGGCCCCCCGCAGTTCCTCGGGCGGCGGGATGCGGTGACGGACGTAGTCCTCCACCCGCTCCAGGACGATGAGTGAGGTCTCGTCCGTGACGATGCCGAAGGTGCGGCCCAGCTCCAGAATCTCCTGGTGATGGCCCTCCCGGTCCTGTTCCAGAAAGGCCAGCTTCTTCTGGGCCCAGATGCGGCTGGCCAGGGGGGTGGCCGTGGCCTGGGCGACGTCCACCACCACCTCCCGGGTGCAGGCCACCTCCTGCCCGTACCCGAAGCGCAGGGTAAAGGTGGCCCTGTCCCCCACGAGGCGCCCCGCCAGGCCGAAGGGACCGCGCACCACCGCACCGCGGGCGGGGTAGACCTCGTGGATGACGCCAGGGGCACCCCCGTACCCCAGGAAGGCCAGGGGGCGGCTGAGGAGGGCTTCCCGGGCCTCTTCGTCGCTCAGGCCCTGGAGGTTCAGGTACTCCCCGCCCTGGGCCTCCGCCAGGGCGCGCAGCCGGGCGTGGTGGCTGTTGGGGGCGCTGGAAAGGGTCGTGAGGGGAGCCCTGGGGAACTGGGGCTCCCCTGCCCCCAGGTTGGACAGTCCATCGCCAAAGAGCAGGACCTCGTCCGCGGTCCGGCGGGCCAGGCGAAGGGCATCCAGGCGGGTGCCCCCGTCCAGGGGCTGGGCCTGGAGGAAGGCCAGGAGCTCCGGGGCCCGGCCCCCCTTCACCGCAAAGGTTTGGATGGGATCCATGGCATTGCGCAGAACGGCCACTTCCACCGTGGCCTCCTTCAGGCGCTCCAGGTAGGAGGCAAGAAGGGCCCGTTCCCGGGCGAGGTCTCGCTGGGCTGCGCTGGCGCTGGCATCCCACACCACCAGGAGGCGCCGGGGCAGGGGCTTGGGCCGGCGGGGGGCCGGGAGGTCGAGGTGGACGTGGAAGAAGGCCTGGGCACCCTCCCGGTGGAGGAAGGTGGCGCTGGGGGTGGGAGGCAGGCGCAGGTCCAGGCTACGGTCCAGGCGCGCCTGTCGGCTTCGGTGCTCGGCCCACCAGGTCCGGCCCTGGGATTGGAAGGTGAGGCCCTGGGGGCCCCCCACCTGGAAGGGGGCCCCGGTCTGTTCCTGCAGGTCCACCCGGAGTCGGAAATCGGCGATGGGTTCGGCGAATGCCAGGGGAAGCTGGTAGCGCAGGCCCCCAGCATCCCGCAGCTCCTGTTCATAGGCGAGAACCACACGGTAGGTGCCATTGGCCGGGATGGGGTAGATGCGGGTGCGGAAGGCCTGGCCCTCGGTCTTCTCCAAAAGGCCGGGGTCCACCACCGTGGGGCGGCGCACCACCTCCTCGAAGGCCTGGCGGCCCTTGGCCTTCTCCACCACCACCCCCTCCCGCAGCGTGCCGTTCACGGGCAGGGCGAAGCGGGACACGGTCTGGCCTTCCCCCAGGGGGAAGACCAGCTCGCCCTCCAGGACCCGGCCCTGGGGATTGCGGAAGGTGAGGTCCCAGGTGGTGGTGGCCAGGGTGCCCGCCACCTGGACCTGGATGTGAAGGGCCTCGATGGCCAGCTGGCCTTGGCCCGCCCTCAGGGTGGGGGCCTGGGGTGTCTGGGCCTGACCTGGCAGGGCCAAAAGGAGGGAAAGGGCGGTGAGGGGCAGGACGCGGGGCAGGGCCATGGCAGGCCTCCGGGAAAAGGGGACGGGGTTGGGTCGTGGGCGACAGAAGGAGTATGGGCTTCGGGTGGGGGGCCCACTGTAAAGGCTTTGTCACAAGGCCCCTGCCTGGACCCCGACAGGAAGCCCAAGGAAGGTGAGGCCTCCTCCGGGCCGTCCACGCGCCATGACTCCGCCCCCTTTCACTCGTGACCCTCCAGGCAGGACTGTCGTGAAGCGCCTCCTCATCACCGCAGATGAAACGGGGGAATTCACCCGCATGGTCCGCCGCTACCCCTTCTTCAGGGCCATGCATATGCTGCTGCTGGAGAAGACCCTGGCGGGCAGCCACGCCTTCCAATCCGACAAGGGCGCCAAGGTTTATGTCCAGGGGGAGGAGGGGGATGTCTTCTACCTGGTCCAGCGGGGCCAGTGCGCCGTGACCGTGCGCAAGATGACCTTCTCCTTCCCCCAGGAGGGTGGCCGAACGTGGACCCGGCGAGTGCTTCGGCGAAAGGGCCCTCCCACGGAAGGCCCCCAGGAATGCCACCGTCCACTGCCTGGTGACCAGTCGGTTGTTTGTCCTCAGCGTCCGCTTCCAGAAGCGGGCCGGACTTCCGCCCTCAATCCGGCCGATGCGGCCGAGGCCATGCACGATGGCGCCGATTTGACCGTCCAAGGGCTTGGTCCGCAACCGTTCGGGATGCTCCCTGCGACTCCAGCCCGGTCCACTGCCTCGGGCAGGGTGGGGCGCCCACCGGAAAGGAGAGGGGCCTATGTCCGAGAAGGCCCCCCTTGCAGGGGGGCCAGGAGGTCTGTGGGCCGCTTCGTGGGTTTTCTTCGTTCACCTGAAGGGGGGCGTGGAGAACGAGGTGTTCCCACCGCAGGGGCGGTGTCAGTGCGGGGGCAGTACGGGGGCACCGAAGGTGACCCGACCCGTGGCCAGGTCATAGTAGGCCGGGACCACCTTGACTTCCTTGCGCTCCACCTTCTCCCGCAGTTCGGCACTTGCGGTCAGCAGTTTCTTGGCCTGCCGAACGGCATTGACGCTGCCCAAACGGTTGACGTAGGCCGCATCCGTTTCACCCGCCAGGCGGGGGGTGGATTCCAGCAGGCCGCACATGGACTCCTGGAAGACATAAAGGTTTCCCGGGAGGGGCGTACCTGCCGCCTCCTTCACGGCCTTCACCGCACCGCAGGTGCTGTGCCCCAAGACCACGACCAGTTTGGATTCCAGGTGGCCGATGGCGTAATCCACGGAAGCGGTGCCCTGCAGGTCGGGAGAATTGCCCGCCTCGCGAACCACGAAGAGGCGCCCCATTTCCTGGTCGAAAATCATGGTCTCATCCAGGCGGCTGTCGGAGCAGGTGACCACCACCGCAAAGGGTTTCTGGCCGTTTGCGAGGTTTTTGACAAGCACCTTGTCCCCATCTTCTTGGGTGGTGCGGGTGCGCGCGCTACGCAGGAAACGCGCGTTGCCTGCCTTGAGTTCGGTGAGGGCCGCGTCGGGTGTGGTCTGGGCGAAGGCCAGGGAGGTCAAGGCACAGAGCAGAAGTGCTCGGAAATTCATATCGTCTCCTTGTTGTCGACCCGCGTTGTATGCGGGTCCGGGGGGTTGGGTAGGGGAAATTTTTGCAAGGACTCATAGAACCGTCTGTATGACGAAAGTGTTAATTTGGGCGTAACTTTTGGATGAATTTCCCAGGGCGCCCAGGGGACCGGACCATGGCCCCGAGGTGGGCAACCCCAGTCAGGGTCCTTGCATGGGCAGCCTTGACCCGGGCGGGGTGGCCGGGGATGCTGAAACCTCTTTCCGTCCCCATCCCCTTTCGGGCCCTCCCATGGCAACCCATCCTTTTATCCCCACAATCCCAGCGCCCAAGGGCGGAGGACCGGGGTGAAGCGCCTCTCCATCACCGCCGAGGAAACGGGGGAATTCACCCGCATGGTCCGCCGCTACCACTTTTTCGGCGCCATGAACATGGTGCTGCTGGAGAAGATCCTGGCGGGCATCCTCGTCTTCGAATACGACAAGGGGGTGAAGGTCTTCACCCAGGGGGAGGAGGGGGATGCCTTCTACGTGGTCCAGCGGGGCCAGTGTGCCGTGACCGTGCGCAAGGGGACCTTCTCCTTCCCCCGGAGGGTGGCCGTGCTGGGGCCCGGCGAGTGCTTCGGCGAAATGGCCCTCCTCCGGAAGGCCCCCAGGAATGCCACCGTCCACTGCCTGGTGACCAGTCGGCTGTTCGTCCTGAGCGCCCGCCACTTCCAGACGGTGCTGGACCAGAACCCCGATTTTGCGGGTCACATCAAGGAACTGGCCAGCAGCCGCCAGTTCGAGTTGGACCACCGGTTTTCATGAAGCTGCTCCCGAATCCGCGGGGCGGATTCGGGAAAGGGGTGGACGGAGAAAGTCCCCCCAAGCGGTACCCAGTTACCAAGCCCCCCTTTCGGATTCCGAAGGAATCCGAGTTTCAGAAGGACACCCGCAAACTCCCCTGGAAGCCCCGGGGCTGTTGGACGTTCCCGGGGGTGAAGGCACCCCCCAGGTTGTTGATGACGGTCATGGGCTGGGCATCCGTGGCGTTGAAGACATCCAGGGCGGTGCGATAGGTGACCTTCCCCACCTTGCGGCTCCAGGCCAGGCTGAGGTCCAGGCTTTGGACCCAGGGCAGTTCCCGCTCGCCGCGGGTGGTGCCGGGGGCCAGGACGTTGTCCTTGCTGCTCTGCACCAGGGCGCTGTAGCGCAGGCCGGAACGGTAGGTGTAGGTCAAGGCCGCCTCCAGGTCCCAGGGGAGCCGGGCGGTGCCAAAGGCCTTGAGGGCGTGCTTCAGGCTTTCGTTGAGGGGGCCGTGGTAGGCGGCCAGGCGATAGTCCTCCCGCAGGCTGGGGATCTGGGCGAAACCCGTGTTCTTGCCGGAAGCGGAGGCCACGTTGCCCACCTCGCTGTTGCCCCGGAGGTCCCCATAGCTCCAGCTCACCTGGAGGCGGTGGCCCCCCTCGAATCGGCGGTGGGCCGTGAGGTCGAAGCCCCTGAAGTCCCGCTTCAGGCCTGGCAGGTTGGCGATGAGCTTCTTCCCGGCGCTGGCATTGGCCGCCGGGGCGAGTTCAGGGAGGTAGCCCCACACCGGATCGTAGGTGTCGATGAGATCCCGGATCCGCTTCTGGGTGGCCACGGCCTCGAAGATCCACGTGCCCAGCCAGGGCAGCTCCTGCATCCGCTCCACCCCCACCTGGGCCAGGTCCGTCCGGGGGGCCCTGAGGTCGGCGATGGCGACGTTCTTCACGCCCTGGATGCCGGTGCGCTGGTAGGTCCTCCAGTCCTGGACCGAGGGGATCCAGACCTGCAATTCCACCGCGGGGCCTCCGGTGGTGGCTCCCGAGGCGGAGAGGCTGCCTGCCCCAGGGGGGCAATA
>CAZPUI010000289.1:0-6808 GCA_964589695.1 uncultured Solibacteraceae bacterium
AAAGGCCCCTGCCGCCAAGGCCAGGGCGAGGCCCAGGATTCCCACGACGAAGAGGCGGCGGTTCTTTCGCCGCCAGCGGACGAAGCGCTCCAGGGGCGTGGCGCGGCGCGCCAGGATCGGATCTCCCACCAGGATCCGGTGGAGTTCATCCCCCAGGGCCCTGGCTGAGTCGTAGCGCTGGGCGGGCTCCCGTTCCAGGCACTTCATGACCACCGTATCCAGGTCCAGGGGGACTTTGATCCTGGACTGCAGGGCGGGGGGATCCTTCTCCAGGCGAATGGCCACGGCCTCCATGCCCGTGAAGGCTTCGTAGGGCAGCTGACCCGAAAAGACCTGATAAAGGCAAACCCCCAGGGAGTAGATATCGCTGCGGTGGTCCAGGGTGCCGTCCGCGCCCCGGGCCTGCTCCGGAGACATGAAATGGGGGGTGCCCATGACCATCCCGGTCACGGTGAAGCCATGGTGGGCGGTGGAGTGGGCCAGGCCGAAGTCCAGCACATAGGCGTGCCACCCTTCGTCCTGGCGCTCCAGCATGAGGTTGCCTGGCTTGAGGTCCCGGTGGACCAGCCCTTCCCTGTGGGCTGCATGCACGCCTTCACAGATCTGGATCATCACCTTGAGCTTGTCCTGGAAGGACAGCTCCGGAGCCATTTCCTGCAGGGTCCGACCTTGGATGAACTGCATGGCGATGAAGGGCTGGCCCTTCCATTCACCCGCCTCATAGACCCGACAGACGTGGGCGTGGTCGATCCGGGCCTGAACGGTGGCCTCCCGGAGGAACCTCATCAACAAGGCAGGGTCTTCACGGACCAGCATCTTGAGGGCCACGGTGCGCTCAAGGGTGTTGTCATGGGCCTTGTAGATCCGGCCCATGCCCCCCTCGCCCACCAGCTGCAGGTTCCGGTAATGGCTCCAGGTTTGCATGCGCTCCGCTCGGGCAGGGATGGACGCGGGATCCCCGCTGCCGTGGGAGGTCGGCAGGTCGGAGTCCGAGGAATCCGCCTTGGGTTGTTGATCCGCCGAGGTTCGGGGGCCCTGGAGAGGCTCTTCCTCGGAGCGGGGGGCGTCGGCCAGGAAGCTCAAATCCGTCAGCATCTTTGGTGGCCGTTGGCCCATGTACCCCATCCTCAGTCGACCGGTTCCAGTCTAAATCATTTAAGCCGGGGGCCGAGGAGGCTTCCCTCGAATGACCCGGTGGGCTTCCAGGGCTCCCGGCCCAAGGGGCCCGGCGCCGCCTCTGCCACAATGGCGCCAGGAGTCCAAGGCATGGACAAAGGGTGGACGGACATTCTGATTGTGGGGGGCGGCATCGCAGGCCTCTCCACGGCCATGCACCTGGCCCAGCGCGGGGCCAAGTGTCACCTTGTGGATCGGGAGTCCCTGCCTGGGTTCTATGCCAGCGGCCACAATGCGGGCATCGGCCGACAGCTTACGGGCAGGCCCGAACATACCGCGCTGACGGTGGAAGGGAGCCGTCGGCTCCGTTCCCTTGGCCTCCAGGACACCCGGGGGGGAGAGCTCCTGGGGGCGGAGGAGGAGGGCACCGCTGCCCTCCGGGCGGAGGCCGAGGCCTTCGGGGTCGAGGTGCTTGCAGGGCAGGGATCCCCAGTACCGGGCCTGCGTGCCGTGGAGCATCTGGCCATTCCCTCGGATGGGGTCATCGATGTGGATGGACTGCTCCACCACTGCATCCGCAGCGCCCGGGAGGCAGGGGCAAGGCTGGACTACGGCTGCGCCATCCTGGACATTGAGCCCGGACCCCAGGGCTTCCGGGTGGCCACGGACCAGGGCACCCTTCAGGCCCGACGACTGGTGAATGCCGCCGGGGCCTGGGCCCAGGAACTGGGACGGTGGGCCGGGGGCCTGGACATCCCCTTCCATCCCTACCGCCGCCACCTCATCTGGAGTCCCACCCCATGGCCGAGCCAGGGCCCCTGGGTCTGGTGGGCGGACCGGAACCTCTACCTGAGGCCCGAGTCTGGTGGCCTGTTGCTTTGCGCCTGCGAAGAGGCGTTGATCCCCCTGCCGACCCGAGGGCTCCAACCCCCCAGCGATGGCACCATCCTGGAGACCCTGGCGGGTCTGCTCCGGGACCTGGCACCGGAACTGGCCAATGTGAGCATCGGGCGGTACTGGGCAGGATTGCGCACCTTTGCCCCGGACCGCCGCTTCGTGGTGGGCCCCGACCCACGCAATCCGCGCCTCTTCTGGGTGGCGGGCCTCGGGGGCCATGGCATGACCTCCGGCCTGGCCGTGGGGGAGCTGGCGGCCCGGGTGCTCCTCGGGGAAGGGGAGGCCGGGGAGGTTGGGCCCGGACGATTGGCAATGGCTGCAGAAGGAGAGGTCCCCTGCCCGGCGCCGGGCCGATGATCCCTCCCTCGGTTTGACCGTTCCGATTCTGGGACGCCCCATCTCACATGTGGGACGTCGCGGGGCCAACCTGCACGCAAATGCGCGGGCTTTCTTGGATATTCGGGTTGGCATGACCTCTGCATCTGACCTGGTTTCTTGGAGTGGTTCCATGCCCCTTCGTCAGGCCCTGCGTTCCCTTGTGCAAGCCCCAGGGTTCACCGCCCTGGCCATCCTTGTCCTGGGGCTGGGGATGGCCGCGGCGGTGACCCTGTTCGCCGCACTGCACACCGTGCTCCTCCGGGAACCATCCTTCCCAGGGGCCCAGAGGCTCCATGTCGTGGAGGTCCTGGTGAAGTCCCCGGGGGGGCGCGAGCGGTTCGCGAAGGCCTCCACCACCCAGGAGGCGCTGCGCAGCCTCCCGGAAATTGAGGCCATGGCCGTCCTCTCCTCCTGGGGGCAGGTCGAGGCCGAGGGAACTCAGGGGCGGATCCACACGGGGATCTACCGTGTCAGCTCGGACATGGCGGAGGTCCTGGGTTGGCGCCCCCACCTGGGTGCCTGGTTCGGGTCCAGGGATTTCGCCACGGGCCAGGGGTGCATCCTCTCCCATCGTTTCTGGAAGCAGCACCTGGGAGGCGACCCTTCGGTGGTGGGACGGCCGATCCTGCTCATGAAGGAGCCGGTGCTGGTGGTGGGCATCTCCAGGGCCGACTTCGAACCGCCTGTCCGGGAGGGGCGAGAGGTGGGTGTGATGGTCCCTCTTCCCCCGGGGGATGCGCGGGGGGATGCCCTTTTCCTGGCCCGTCTCCGTCCGGGAGTCTCCCCTGAAGCCCTGGGCCAGCGGCTGGAGACGGCCTGCCAGGTCGTGGATCCCACCCCTGGGATACGGGCACACCTGCGCGTGATTCACAACGTACTGGCGGCGCGCTTCGATTCCGCCAACCTCCTGGTCTTTGCAGGTGCGGGGCTCATGCTGGCCCTGGCCTCGGCCAGTGTGGCGGGCCTTTTCCTGGCGCGGGCGGCGGAACGGGCCTGGGAGACGAACCTGCGACTCGTGCTGGGGGTGTCTGGGCGAAGGCTCCTGGGGCAGTTCTTCCTGGAAGGGCTGCTGGTGGCCCTGGCCGCCAGCGGGCTCGCCTTCGCCGCGACGGTCGTCCTGTCGGGCCTCCTGGAGACCTTCCTCCCTGGAGGTCGGCAGATGTTCGGCCTGGACCGGGCCTGGGCCCATCCGGTGGTGGGGGCCTTCGCCCTCATCCTGGGCTGCGGGCTGAGCCTGCTCCTGAGCCTGGTGCCGTTCCTCCACAGCCGACGCCTGGAGCTGGGCCGCCAGCTCTCCCCCCTCCAGCGCCCGCGGGGGCAGGGCGTTCTCGTGATGGTCCAGGTGGCGGTGGCGACCCTCCTGCTCGCGGGGACCTCCCTGCTGGGGCGGAGCCTGCTGGGTCTGGTGCGGGAGGACCTGGGATTCCGGACCCAGGGCGTCCTCCAGGTGGACCTGGAGGAGGTGGATTACCGCACTCCGAAGGATCCGAGCGCCTCCAGTCGCGAGGCCGTGGCCAGCATGCAGCGCGCCCTGGAGGCCCTGCGTGCACGGCCTGGCATCCAGGCGGTCGGGATGAGCCAGCTGCGGCTGGGGCTCCAGGGGGAGAGCCTCCCGGCGGGGCCGTGGCGACCGGTGGGGCCGGTGGCCCAGGTTTCCATCGGTGATCAGAGCGCAGAGGTGCTGGGGCTGAAGCTCCTGGAGGGCCGGACCTTCACCCGGGAGGACCTGCTGGGGCTTCGCCGCGTGTGCCTGATCGACAGCCACGCCGCCCAGGCCCTCTTCCAGGGCAAGGCGGTGGGTCGACAGCTCGTGTCGCCCCACCGCCTCTGGCAATTCCAACTGAACACCCAGGGTTACGGCCGGGATGTCCTGCCGCCCCAGACCCTGGAGGTCGTGGGGGTGGTGGCGCCCATTCGTCCCCAAGGCATGCTGGCTTCCGTGTCGCCCAGCATCCTCTGGGTGCCCAGCAGCCTGGACATGCTCGGGCCGATGGTCGTGCGTTCCACCCTGCCACCGGCCGCACTGCGAAGGGTGGTGGAGGCGGTGTTGAAGGAACACCTGCCGACCTTCACGGCCGGGGACGTGAATTCCCTGGAGGGCTTCCGCTGGCGGCGCCTCCTGGCCCAACGGCAGCTCCTGGGCCTGGTGGGGACCTTGGGGGGCCTGGCGATGCTGCTGGCGAGCCTGGGGGTGGGAGGGCTGACGTGGGGTGGCGTCGTGAGCCGCACCCGGGAGATCGGGATCCGGGCGGCTTTGGGCGCCACACCGAAGGCGCTGCTGGCCTGGGCGCTTGGCATGGGGCTGCGCTGGGTGGCCCTGGGCCTCGGGGCGGGTCTTGCGGCCAGTGTGGGACTGGCGCGCCTGATGGCTTCCCTGGTCCATGGCATCTCCCCCAGGGACCCCCTGGCGCTGGTTTGGGCCGCCTGGGTGCTCGCCACCGCCGCCTTCCTGGCCTGCCTCCTGCCTGCCCTGAGGGCGGCGCGGCTGAGGCCTTTCCAGGCCCTGAGGACGGAATAGCTCAGGGACGCAGGGGCTGGAGGTCCGTGGGGCTGGGGCTGCCCCGGTGTCCTGATGGCCACTCCAGTCCCAGGGCTCCCCGTCCAGGAAGGCTCGCCGCCCGTCGAGGCTGAAGCAGGCGAGCCCGGGGTGCTCGGGGCGGGGGGCGCGCTTGAAGGCCCGGCAGGGGCCGTCGGGCATGCTCCACACGGACCACCAGCCGCGGGTGTGGCACAGGAGCCAACGTCCATCGGGCGAAAGGGCAAAGTCCTGGTTCTATTCGTTGAATGCCGGCACCATCCGGGTGCGGAGCTTCCCGCGGGTCCTGGCTTCGCCTGAAGGCAGGTCGAGTCGTCGCAGTTCCACCTCACGTGGCTTACCTAAGGGGTCCTCCCACAGGAAGTGGAGCCACGGTCGGGTGGGGTCGATCTGGAAGCCGATACCCCACTCCAGGGCTCGGTAGCGTCCGGTCGCGCCACAGGCGTGGGTGGAGCAATCCCGTCCGCCGTCATTCCCCTCGATTAGGTTCCAGACCCAGTGCCGTCCATCGCTGGAAAAAGCCCCGCCTGCAGGGTTCAGCCCTCTGCAGGGCGGCAGGGGGAGATCCCCGGTGCTGGCCTTGCCATGCCCGGGCCAGGTCGCGCCAGGCTTCCCCGTCCGCCAGTCCCACAGCACCAAGTCGCCCTTGGAGGAGGCCAGCATGACCTGCGTGCCGTTGGGGTGGAGGAAGGAGGGGCGGTAGGAGACGGGCGGAAACACGGCCTCCTTGGGCTTGAGGGGCATCACATCCCGCTTGAAGGGAAACGTGTCCTCCTGGGTGCCCCTGGCTTGCCACCCCGCGGGCAGGGTGGTCAGGGCAGCGAGTAACTGGCGGCGGCTGATCATGGGGCACCTGGGGATGGTCCATCCTGACCGAAGGAAAGGAACCGTGGGAGACCTTTCATCCCAAGGAAAAACCCGCATGGATCCTGGGTTTCAGGGCTATACTGGTCCATTGGGCCAGGTCCGGCAGGCGCAGTTCAGCCCCTTTCATCCGGCAGCGCCCCGGGAGTACCACGTGAGCACCACCACCTTTGCAGCCCTGGGCTGCGCCGAACCTTTTCTTTCTGCCCTGGATCGCCGCGGCTTCACCACCCCCACCCCGGTTCAGGAGGCCTGCTTTGCCCCTGGGGTCAGCGGCCGGGACCTGCTGGTGCAGAGCCGCACGGGCAGCGGCAAGACCCTGGCCTTCGGCCTGCCCCTGCTGCAGCGCCTGACCGGCGATCGCCACGTGCAGGCCATCATCCTCACCCCCACCCGGGAGCTGGCCCAGCAGGTGGCCCAGGAGCTTCAGAGTGTCATGCCGGGCCTCTCCATTGCGCAGCTGGTGGGGGGCATGAGCTACATGCCCCAGTTCAAGGCCCTGGCCACGGGGGCCCGGGTGGTGGTGGGTACGCCGGGGCGGGTCATGGACCACCTGGAGCGCACCACCCTGGACCTCACCAAGGTGAGCATGGTGGTGCTGGACGAGTGCGACGAGATGCTCAACATGGGCTTCATCGAGGATGTGGAGAAGATCCTGGGCACCGTGCCGGACAATCCCCAGACCTACCTGTTTTCCGCCACCCTCCCGGCCCCCATCGCGAGCCTGGTGAAGCGCTTCCTCAACGACCCCGTGCGCCTCCAGCTGGGGGAATCCGGGGGGGCCACGCACCACGCCGACATCGCCCACACCCCCTGCCTCATGGCCGACCATCTCCAGGTCCAGGCCCTGGTGAACATCCTGCTCCACGACGAACCCAGCGCCGCCCTCACCTTCACCAAGCTTAAGCAACAGACCGAGGACGTGCCCGAGGCCCCCCGCCACGCCGGGCTCGCCGCAGACTAACGCCCTGGAGCCCTGGGGCAGGCTGCCCGGCACCGCACAATGCGCCACACTCC
>CAZPUI010000290.1:0-6802 GCA_964589695.1 uncultured Solibacteraceae bacterium
CTTTCCCTTCATCAAGGTCGATATTCGGGATCGGGAAGCCCTGGACGGGGTGTTCAAGGTCTATGCCATCGAGGCCGTCATTCACTTCGCGGGGCTGAAGGCCGTGGGGGAATCCACGGAAATCCCCCTGACCTACTACGACAACAATGTGGGTGGGACGATCCAGCTGCTGGAGGCCATGAAGGCCGCGGGCTGTCGACGCCTGGTCTTCTCCAGCTCCGCCACCGTCTATGGCGATCCCTCCAGGGTGCCCATCACCGAGGACATGCCCCTCTCCGCCACCAATGCCTATGGCCGTTCCAAGCTCATCATCGAGGAGATCTGCCGGGACCTTGCCGCCGCGGAGCCCCAATGGCAAATCGCGCTCTTGCGGTACTTCAATCCCGTGGGGGCCCACCCCTCCGGCAGGATCGGCGAGGATCCCCGGGGCATCCCCAACAATCTCATGCCCTACCTCCTCCAGGTGGCCATTGGGCGCCGTGCGGAGCTCCAGGTCTTCGGCAATGACTACCCCACACCGGATGGCACCGGCGTCAGGGACTACATCCATGTGGTGGACCTGGCCCAGGGGCATCTGGCGGCCCTGGCCAGCCTGGACAAGATTCAGGGTGCCGAGGCCATCAACCTGGGCACGGGCCAGGGCTATTCCGTGCTCGACATGCTCCACGCCTTGGAAGCGGCCAGTGGACGGCGCATCCCCTATCGCATTGCGCCCCGGCGCCCCGGCGATATCGCCTGCTGCTTTGCCGAGCCCACCAAAGCCCTGGAACGCCTGGGCTGGCGGGCCAAGCTTGGCCTGGATGCCATGTGTCAGCATGGGTGGAACTGGCAGAGCCTGAACCCCGAGGGGTTTGGAGGGGCCTGATCCATCCCCAAGCTCCCCAACCCGCCAACCGCGGGGGATTGCGACCCTTCCACGTCCCATTCTGGGCCACGCGACGCGCAGGAGAAACCGTGCCCGAACCCACTGAGGTTCCACCCATGGACACCCAGAACCGGTGGGAAACCCGCCTGCCCGTCCAGGTCCTTCTGCTGGGGGGATGGACGGCCCTCTGGATCTTCCTGGACCACGTCATGGCGGCGTCCAGCGACCGCTCCCGGGGACTTGCCCTCGGCTTGGGGGTCATGGCCGTGCTGGGGGGAGGACGGCTCCTGGCCCCCGCCAGGGCCCGGGCCCTGGGGTGCTCCCTTGGGTTTGCCGCCCTTCAACTGGGCTTCCTGGCTGCAGTCATTTTGCTGCAGGGGCGAGGGTTGAGCGCCTCTGGTGGGCCCCAGGTGGCCAGCCTGGCGATGCAAGCCCAGGGGATGACCCTCCTGGGATCCATTCTGGAGATGGTTTGGGCCCGAAGGCCCCACCGCTGGAGCCGCACCGGCTTCCTCCTGGCCCATCTCTCCCTGGCCCTGGTGGTGCTGGGATCCCTGCTGGGGTGGGTCCATGGCGTGAGGGGTTGGATGGAACTGGCACCCACGGAGGTCCGGGCTGGCTGCCAGCAGATGGATGGAGGCCGCGCCACAGGACGGTTCCTTGCCTTCCCGGGCTTTCAAGTGCGCCTTGACCGCAGCGACGTGCTGCCCGCCCCCCCCGACCACAGCCTCCTGGCCCTGGCGGGCACCGGCGTTCCCAGTGCCTTCAGCCTCCACGAGGGGTTTTCGGCGCGTCTTCCCCGCACGGACCTGCGAATCCGGGTGGAGCGGCTCCTGCCATCGGCCATCGAGGCCGGGACCTGGGAAGAGGATCCCCAGGCTCCCCAGGAACCCGCCCTGCGCGTGCTTCTGGGGGTCGGAACCGCGGAGATGCCCACGGGTCTGCTCTTCGCCCGAAGCCCCGAGCGGTGGCGGAGGGAAGAACCCGAAGGTCGCTTTGCCGTGGGCTACCGGGAGAGGCTCGACACGGCCCTGATCGCCACCCTCCGGCCCCGGCAACCCAGGGCCGAAGTCCTCGTGGCCCAGGTTCGGGGCCACGTGCTCGAACACCCTCTGCAGGTGGGAGGCACATGGGTCACCCCCCATTTCCGGTTGACCGTGAAGGCCTTGTTCCCGGATTTCGCCATCCGCAAGGAGGGGGGGCGGACCGAACCCTATTCCCGCAGTCCAGAGCCCCTGGACCCATGGCTCCAGGCTGAGATTTGGGTACCCGGGGAGGAGCCCAAGGCGCTCCTGCTCAGTGCCCGCCATCCCGAGGTGACGACGCCCCTCAACGCCCCCAATCTGCCGCCGGGACTGGAGCTTCGATACGAGCGGAGGGACGAAGAAATCCAGCGGCGCTTCGTACTGTTCACCCGGGGGGACCAGAGGGTCCACCTGGTGGAGTCGGGGTGCGTGCTGCGGAGTGAACCCCTCCAGCTGAACCGCCCCTTCGTGGTGGAGCCGGGTCTCAGCGTGACTCCTACCGCCCGCTTTGAACACGCCCACTACAGGCCCGATTTCCTTCCGGATCCGGGTACCCAAGGCACCGTCGCCTTCACCCGCCCCGCTGTGAAGGTGGTTGTGACAGAGGCGTCCACGGGGCGTTCCGAGTCCCGGTGGCTCCAGGCCGTGGGACCCGAGGTGGACCGGGAACCCGTGGCGCTGCTGGGGGGCAAGGTGGGGCTTCTCTACCGCCAAAAGGTCCAGGCCCCCCTGGATCGGCCCACGGAGCTGACGATGCTCGACCCCCGGGGGGAGGTCCTGGCCCATGGGACCTTGGGTACCCACCGTGCCTTCAGCTTCAGGGGCTACCGCTTCGCCCTGGCCCCCGATCACGGAGAGGGAGGAGATGCCCTTCGGGTCATGGTGGTGCGTGATCCTGGGCAGCCCCTGCGTCTTTTGGGGGGATTGCTCCTGGTCCTGGGCGCCGTGTGGATGCTGCTGCTCAAACCCATGTTGAAACCCAAGGAGGTGCGGGCATGAGCCGCTTGATGCTGCACTTCGCCCATGCACCCCTGTCGCTTCAGATCCTGGTGGGGGTCCTTCTCCTGGCCCTGCTGGTGCGAGGGGCGGGTCGCAGGTTCTTGGCGGCGTGGCCTCTGCTCCAACGGGGAGGAACCCTGTTGGGGGCCCTGGGGCTCGTCCTTTTGGCCTATGGGGTCCTGGACCGTGGCTTGGAAGTCGGCCGGGTGCCGATCCTGACGCCCTTCGAGGGGCTCTTGTCCTTTGCGTTGGCGGTGGGCCTCCTGAATCCCCAGGGCTACCGGGGCCAAGCCCCCCTCGCCCCCACCCTTCTGGTCCAGCTCGGGGCCTTGGTCCTGGCCCTCCTCCAGCCCGATCTGGAGCTCCTGGCGGGTCCCACCGAGGGCCGGGGGCTGGGGGCATGGATCGCGTCCGGCCTTCTGCTTCTGGGCCTGGGCGCCCTGACCCAGGCCTGGTTGGGGGCCTTGGTCGGGCTGAGCTCCCGGGCCGAGACCTTCCAGACCTGGCTGGTGGCCCTGCGCCGGGGCACCCTCCTGCTGGGGGCGGGATTGTTGTCCAGCAGCCTCTGGACCTGGTGGATTCGAGGTGTGGATTGGGCCTGGAACCCCCTGGAGACCTGGGGGATGGCCACCCTGCTGGCCTGCCTCGCCCTGGCCCATGCCCAGCGGGTAAAGGGATATCCCCGGACTGTCCTCCTGGGAGTGAGCCTCGGGCTGGGAGGCCTGGTGGCGGGCTGCCTCAGGGCCTTGGTGGCCTCCCCTCCCTGGAATCCTTGAGTCAGATCATCCGCAGCACCTCGGCCACACAGCGCTCGATGCCCACGAAGACATCCGCCAACCGGGCGTTGTCAAACATGTAGGCCGGGGTGGTGACCAGTTTGAGGTCGGGATCCACCACGATCTCCCGAGCGCTGGGGGTGGGTTGGTGCGTCTGTCCCAGCTTGGTCATGGCCTCCTCCACGCCCTGGCCCGAACCCAGGGTGAGGGTGCCTTTGCGATCCGCCTGGGCCAGCACCAGGGCCACCAGGGCCGGTGAGATGCAGATGGCGCCCACGGGTTTCCGGGCGGTGAAGAAGGCTTGGATGAAATCGGCGATGTCCGGCCGGACGGTTGCCGAAGCCCCCTCGAAGGCGAAGGTGCAGAGGTTCTTGGCCACCCCGAATCCGCCGGGCAGCAGCAGGGCGTCGAACTTCGCCGGGTCGGCCAGGGCCAGGTCCTGGCACCGGCCCACTCGGGCAATGCGACTGGATTCTTCCAGGATGTTCCGGCTGGCCCCGGGCAGGGCGGTGCCGTGGACATGGTCCACCACGTGGTGCTGGGGTGCGTTGGGGGCCAGGCACTGGAAGCTGGCCCCGTGCTGGTCCAGGGCCAACAGGGTGAGCACGGCCTCGCGGATCTCCGCGCCGTCGAGGTGGCCGCAGCCGGCCAGTACCACTGCCACATGGGGACGCTGGGTCATGGATTCCTCCAGGATGGATGCAGACATTATGCCGCCCTCGCCCTTGGCCGATGCATCCCTGTGGCCCCGGAATTCCCCGGTCCCCCTTCTCCCATGCATCCCAACCCTTCCATGACGCTGTTATACCGCATTGCGGGGCGGGCGACCCTGGGTGCGGATCCTGCCCACGGTGAGCATCTCGCTTGGCTTCTGGCCAGGGACCTGATTCGTAAGGTGGAACCCCCCCGGATCGTGGGGTTGGAGCAGCAGTACGAAGCCCTCCAGGAACGGCACCAGCGGTTCACAGAGGTCAAGGCGGCCCTGGATCGCCTTCGCCGGAGGATGGAACCCAGGGTGCGGCTGGGGGGCCTGCTGCCCTCCCACCGGCCCTCGCCCCCCGGGCACGAGGACCCTGACATCCAGATCATTTACCAGAACCTGGATCCCCTGGGCATCCGTCCCCGGGATGTGGAACACCCCCGTGATGTGGGCTCCCGGTTGGAAAAGATCCGGGAACGGCTGTCCATGGATGATCGCGAGTGTCTGGACCGCATGGCCACCCTGGATCGGGAGCTCAATGCCGCAAGGAACCTTCCCCAGGCGGGCACCCTGGTGGAACCCGAAGGGTATTTCGCGTTGACGGAGGCTGGGGCGCGGGAGCTCCCGGAGGCACCTGTGCTGGAGGCCCTGGAGGGGGCCTTCAACGCCGTGTCCGGTCCACGGCGTCACAAGATCGAAGACTATGCCCACTTCCGCCATGATCCCGGCAACCTGTTGATGTTCGTGCTGGAGAACCCCACGGAGGCCGACACCCTGGCCGAGTTGGTGGCCACCTTCGAGGCGCTGGCCGAGGCCTTTGAACGCCACGCCTTCTACACGGACATTCGCAGCACGCGCATCCGCAACGCCTTCCTCATGCGCCTGCTCCTGGCCCACCGTGGGAATGCCCGACAGGCTTTCCACTGGTGCAACCGGGAGCGGATCCACGGTCTGCTGGCCCAGATGCGCAGCCTCCTGCCCCGGATCCTGGGGGAACGGGACACCGTCTTCCTCCATGCCTTGGATCTGTTCCTGGTGGGGGAACAGGGCCCCCCCGCGGAACTCCGCATGGGCATCTTCCGGCGGACCGACCAGCTTCTCACCCTGGCCCTGGGCGCCACCCGGATCAAGGAGAGCCAGTTCGCGCGCCTCTGTCTGGCCTTTACCTGCGGCGCCCTGGAGCGCAATTTCACGAGCCCGGCACTCCTGGACCGCTTCCTCCACAACCGCATCGAAGTGACCATGGAAGCCAGGGGCCATGCCCCCCCCGACCTTCATGGTGAGGGGGCCCGCCTCCTCTTTGGCTTCCACCTGGCCCATCTGGCGGGCTTCCTGTCCAGCCGCCTGCCGGACCAGGTGGATCGCTACCGGATGCTTGAAGGCCCCTTCCTTGGATCCGAGGCCCATGCGCGAAAGGCGCCCATCCAGGTGGTGCTCCATGGCCGATTGGCCCAGGAGCGGCTGGAGCAGGGGGGCATTCGGGTGGAGGCCGAGGACTATGCCCACACCTACTTCCGCATCCACCACTGGATCATGAGCCACAAAGAGGTCTCCCGCTGGTTCCAGGTGGAACCCGTGGGGGTGGATGAATCCTTCCAGGCCATGCGGGGGGGGCTGGGACGCCACGCCTTCCAAGGGTTGGACTCGGCCTACCTGGCAGCCCATCTCACCGCCCGAACCTATTTCCAGGATCTGTCGGAGCTGGCGGAGATGAAAAGGGTTCCCGATGCGGGGATGGCCGCAGCCTACGAACATCCTGAACGCCGTCGCCCCCCCCTGCTGGGTCTGCCCTTCGGGACCCTGATGCTCCAGTAACTGGGGCATCATCATTCCAAGGGAGGCGAGGCATGGTGGGGACAGCGGCCGAATGGCGACGGGGGCTGGATGCGGGGGACCTGTCGGCGGAATTCCTGGCCCGGCATGCCCTGGAGCGCATGGGTGCCCTGGACTCCCAGCTGGGCGCCATGCTGCACCTGGATCCTGAGCGGACCTTGGCCCAGGCCCGGGAGGCCGATGCCCGGCTTGCGATGGGCGAGCGCACGCCGCTGCTGGGCATTCCCGTGGTGCTCAAGGACAACCTGGCCTGGGAAGGATTGCCGGTCTCCAATGGCAGCGCCATCTGTGAGGGGTACGTCGCGCCCTTCGATGCCACGGTGGTGGCTCGCCTCAAGGGGGCAGGCGCAGTGCTCCTGGGCAAGGCCAACATGGACGAGTTCGCCATGGGGTCCAGCGGTGAATTCAGTGCCATCAAGCCCACCCGGAACCCCTGGGACCTCTCCCGGGTTCCCGGGGGCTCCAGCTCCGGTCCCATCGTGGCGGTGGCCGCGGGCTACAGTCCCCTTTCCTTGGGGTCTGACACCGGGGGCAGCGTGCGTCTGCCCGCAAGTTTCTGTGGGGTGACGGGCTTCCGGCCCACCTACGGGGTGCTCAGCCGCTA
>CAZPUI010000291.1:0-6800 GCA_964589695.1 uncultured Solibacteraceae bacterium
GTTGATCGAGCGTCACCTTGTCCAGCCAGGGGTCGTGGGGGGGAGCCTCCACGGGGGAAGCGAGGGGGGAGGGGTGGGCCCCCAGCCCCAGGGGCAGCAGGGCAAGGGAAAGCAGGGCCAGACGCATGGCAAGGAACTCCGTGACAAGCCTCTGATGCCTGGAGTTCGTGGCGCGTCAAATGGGGGGCCATCGCCCACCCAAGGGGGTGGCGCACCTTGGACCACCTTGCCAGGACCACCTCTGCAAGCATCGCCTCAGGTGGACCGCAGCGCCTTGGAGGGCTGCACCCGGGCGGCACGGAGGGCCGGCCGCAGGGCTGCGACGAGCATGAGCGCCACCACCAAGAGGCCCACCAAACCCAGGGTAAGCGGATCCAGCGCGGCCACACCGTAGAGCAGGCCCCTGAGCACGCGTCCACTGACAAGACTCATGCCAAGGCCGAGTCCCAGGCCGATGAGGGTGAGGTTCAAGGTCTGTCCGAGCACAAGCCGCAGGAGGCCCTGCCTGTCCAAACCCAGGGCCACCCGGATGCCGAGTTCCCGCTCCCGCTGGGTGACGCTGTGGTTCATGACACCGTAGACACCGACGCCCGTGAGCGCCAAGGCGAGCACCGCGAAGAGCCCCACGAGTCCGAGGGTCACGGTGCGATCCGCACGGCCCAGGGCCATGGAGGTGGCCATGGGACGGACCTTGGTGAGGGGCAGGGTGGGATCCAAGGTGCGCACGGCCTCCCGGATGCCTGGCACAAGGGACAGGGGACTCCCGGAGCTGCGGAGCACAACCCCCAGACTGCGGGCCAGGTTGTGGGAGTCCTGGGCGAGGGGGTGATAGAACTCCAGCCCCGGCGCCTCTTCGAGACTCGTCTGGCGCACATCCCCCACCACCCCTGCCACCGTCCACCAGACCGCGCCCTCGCCCCCCAAGGGCACCCCCAGGCAGAGCTGGCGGCCGAGGGGGTTTTCACTCGGCCAAAGCCTGCGGGCCATGGACTGGTTGATGAAGACCACCGGTTCCCCCGAGCCATCATCCGTGGACGCCACATCCCGTCCCTGGAGTACGGGAATGCCCATGGACTCGAAGTACCGAGGCCCCACCAGACGGAAATGGGCGATGACCACATCGGCGAGCTGAGGCAGGGCACGGCCCCGCACATGGTAGGTGAAGCGGGCGCCCGGGCCGGTGAGGGGCGGTACATTGCTGGTGGTGACGGCCTCCACGCCTGGCTGGGCCCGCAGTCGGTCCAAAAGGGTCGTCTGGAAGGTCGCCCGGGAAGTGGCATCCGGATAGGCCTTCAAGGGCAATGGCAGTTGAAGGGTAAGGAGCCGCTCGGGACGGAAACCCGGGTCCACCTGGAGCAACTGATGGAGGCTGCGCAGCAGGAGCCCGGCCCCGGTCATCAGCACCAGGGCCAGCCCCACCTGGACCACCACCAGGGTGCTGCGGAGCCGCATGCCTCGGAGGCCCGTCGCCTTCCCCGCACCACCTTCCCGCAGCACGGTCGCCACGGACTGACGGCCCGCCTGCCACGCGGGCAGGGTCCCGAAGGCGAGACCCACCAGGAGCGAAACCCCGAAGGCGAAGGCCACCACGGGAAACTCCAGGCCGATCGCGTCCACCCGGGGCAGGTTGGCTGGGTTCAGGGCCACGAAGGCACGGATCCCATAGGCCGCGAAGGCGAGACCCAACAGCCCTCCCGCCACCCCCAGCAGCCCACTCTCCAGCAATAACCTGCGGGCCACCCGGAAGGGTGTGGCCCCCACGGCAAGGCACAGGGCGTGATCCTGGGCCCGGTCCGCGGAACGGGCAAGCTGGAGGTTGGCCAGGTTGGTGCACGTGAGGAGCAGCACCAGGCCCACCGCCCAACCGAGCAGGTTCAGGATCGGCCGGGCCTTCGCCACCAGGGCCTCGGGCAGGGGCACCACCTGGGTGGTCCAGCCACCGGACAGCTCGGGGTACTGGACGGCCAATTGACCGGCAATGGCCCTGAATTCCGACTGGGCCTGGGCCAGGGTTGCGCCGGGCCTCAACCGTCCCATGACCTCCAACTGCTTGAAGTGCCGATCCGTGGCCTGGGGCTGGAGTCGCAGGGGCACCCAATAGGCGAGTTCCTTGCGATGGTCCTCGGGCACCACCCCCAGCACCAAGGTGGGTGTGCCATTGAAGTCCAGGGTGCGCCCCAGGATCGAAGGATCACCGCCAAAGCGGCGCTGCCAGAAGGGGCGGGACAGCAGGCACACCGGCGCACTGCCCACCACGTCTTCCTCCACCCGAAAGGTCCGCCCCAGGAGCGGCTTCAGACCCAGCACCTCGAAGTGGTTCCAGGTCACCGCCTCACCGCCGAGCCGCTCGGGGTCGCCGAGCCCCGTGAGGGTGACCGCGTGGCCCTGCCGGGCCGAGAGGGCCGTCAGGGTGCGGGCGCGGTCCCGCCAGTCCGCGAAGTTGGGCGCAGATACGGGAACGTTCCGACCCTCCACCTGGGGGCTCGTCTCATAGATGCAGAGCAGTCGCTCCGCCTCCGGAAAGGGCAACCCCTTCAACATCACGCCATAGACTAGGCTGTACACCGCCGTGGTGGCACCGATGCCCAGGGCCAGGGTGAGCAGCGCCACCAGGGTGAAGCCGGGGGTGCGGGCGAGTCCCCGAAGGGTCTGTCGAACTGCCTGCCACAGGTCGTGCATGGGGATTCCAATCGAGAATGCGGTTACGCGCGGCCATTCCTGGGCGTTGATTGGGCCCCACCCACCCGAATCAGGTTTTCAGTCCCAGCACCGCATTGGTCCGCGACCGCACCCGCTTCAGCAGCTCGACATCCTTGGTGAGATCCCCACCATGGGAGGGAATCATGCGGCGCAGGTTGGTCTGCCACAGTTCACTTTTGGCCCGGGGCAGAAAGCAGCGCTGGATGAGGTCCACCATGGCCGTCACGGCGGTGGAGGCGCCAGGGGAGGCCCCCAGGAGGGCCGCCAGGCTTCCATCGGCGGCGGCCACCACCTCGGTGCCGAACTCCAGTTTCCCGCCCTTCTCGGGGTCCCGCTTGATGATCTGCACCCGCTGACCGGCGATCTCCAGCCTCCAATCCTCGCGCCGGGCCTGGGGCATGAATTCCCGCAGGGCCTTCATGCGATGTTCCATGGATTGCACCACCTGACCCACCAGGTAGCGCGTGAGGTCCAGGTTGTGCCAACCCGCCCAGAGCAGGGACTTCACGTTGTGGGGCCGGAAAGAAAGGGGGAAGTCCAGGAGGGAACTGCTCTTCAGGAACCGGGTGGTGAAGCCCGCGTAGGGACCAAAGAGCAGCTCTTGCTTGCCATTGATGGAACGGGTGTCCAGGTGGGGCACGGACATGGGAGGTGCCCCCAGGGAGGCCTTGCCGTACACCTTGGCCTGGTGCTGGGCCACGATGGATTCGTTGGTGCACACCAGCCACTGGCCACTCACGGGGAAGCCGCCGTAGCCCTTGCTTTCCTCGATGCCGGACTTGAGCAGCAGGGGCAGGGAACCGCCGCCTGCCCCCAGGAAGACGAAGCCCGCCCGGGCCTCCTGCCCCCGACCCGTGGCCAGATCCACCACCTTCAGGCGCCAGCCCCCCTCGGGGTCGCGCTTCAGATCACGAACTTCATGGCCAAGGTGCAGGTGGAAATCCGCCCGCCCCTCCAGCCCCTTGAAGAGGGACTGGGTCAGACTCCCAAAATCCAGGTCCGTGCCCCGGGCCACCCGGGTGGCCGCAAGGGGGGTGGTGGTCTCCCGGTCCTGCATCATGAGGGGCATCCACTCCCGAAGCTGGGTCCGATCCTCGGAGATCACCATGTCCTGGAACATGGGGTGGGCACTGAGTCGGGCCTGCCGGGCCCTCAGGAAGTCCACGTTGGACCCACCCCACACGGCACTCAGATGGGGCACGGGCGTGAGAAAGGACTGTGGATGACGCAGCACGCCCTTCTCCACCAGATGGGACCAGAGCTGGAGGCTGGCCTCGAAGGAGGCGTTGATGGACAGGGCCTTGGTGATCTCCACGGAGCCGTCGGCCTTCGCAGGCGTGTAGTTCAATTCGCAATTGGCGGCGTGCCCGGTGCCAGCGTTGTTCATGGCCTCGGCGCACTCCAAGCCCACCCCGTCCAGGCGCTCGAAGACCCGGATGGAAAGCCCGGGATCCAGTTCCGCCAGCAGGGTGGCCAGGGTGGCCCCCATGATGCCGGCCCCCACCACCCCCACGTCCGTACGCTCCCAGACCCCTGCCATGACACCCCCCAACGAATGATCATTGCCCCATCGGCATCCAGATGCCGTTTCTTTTGAGATGCCAGGATCAGAATTTTGCTCCGGCACGAGCCGGAGCGCATTCCGACCCCGGCCGGCATCCAAATTTATACCCCTATTGGAGAAACTGATGGATTTCACCCTGCCCGACCACATCCAGGCCCTCCGAGAAGAAGTAAGGCGCTTTGCCGAAAAGGAAATCCGGCCCCATGTGATGACCTGGGACGAGGCCAAGACCTTTCCCCTGGAGGTGGTCCGCAAGCTGGGGGACATGGGCATGCTGGGCATCATCTTTCCCGAAACCTACGGGGGCTCCGGCATGGGCTACCTGGAGTACGCCACGGTGGTGGAGGAGCTGAGCCGGGTGGACGGCAGCGTGGGCATCACGGTGGCGGCCCACAACAGCCTGTGCGCCAACCACATCTATGCCTTGGGCACCGAGGCCCAGAAGCGGGCCTACCTGGTGCCCCTGGCCACTGGGAAAGCGATTGGTGCCTGGGGCCTCACCGAGCCGGAGGCGGGCAGCGACGCGGGTTCCCTGCGCACCACGGCCCGAAAAGAAGGCTCCCACTGGATCCTGAACGGCACCAAGACCTTCATCACCCACGGCACCGTGGGGGACATCGCCGTGGTCATGGCCCGCACCCGCCCGGGCCAGGGGGCCGAGGGCATCAGCGCCTTCATCCTGGAAAAAGGCATGAACGGCTTCAGGCCCGGGAAGCAGGAGAACAAGCTGGGCCTGCGGGCCTCGGACACCTCGGAACTGATCCTGGAAGACGTGCGGGTGGGCGAGGGCCACCTGCTGGGGGAGGAGGGCCTGGGCTTCCACAGCGCCATGAAGACCCTGGACGGGGGGCGCATCGCCATCGGGGCCCTGGCCCTGGGCATGGCCCAAGGGGCCTTCGAGGCCAGCGTGGCCTACGCCAAGCAGCGCAAGACCTTCGGCCGGGCCATCGCCGAGCACCAGGCCATCCGCTTCAAGCTGGCGGACATGGCCGTGCAGATCGAGGCGGCCCGGCTGCTCATCCACCAGGCGGCCTGCTTCAAGGACCAGGGCCTCCCCTATGCCCATGCGGCCAGCATGGCCAAGCTCTTCAGCTCCGAGATCGCCTGCCGGGTGGCGGAGGAGGCCGTGCAGATCCACGGCGGGTACGGTTACATCAAGGATTACCCCGTGGAGAAGTTCTACCGAGACGTGAAACTCTGCACCATCGGCGAGGGCACCAGCGAGATCCAACGCACCGTCATCGCCCGGCATCTCCTGAAGGAGCGCTGATGCCCCTGCTTTCAAGCCACCTGCGCACCTCCAGCGAGGAATTCCGAACCAACCGGGCCCACAACCTGGCCCTTTGCGAGGAACTGGCAGAACTCAAGGCCCGGATCCGCCAGGGGGGCGGGGAGAAGGCCCAGACCCGCCACACCCAGCAAGGCAAGCGCTTCGTCCGGAATCGCATCGCCGGCCTCTGCGACCCCGGCACCCCCTTCCTGGAGCTGGGCCTTCTGGCGGCCCATAGGGTCTACGAGGACCCCCTGCCCGCCGCGGGCCTGGTGACGGGCGTGGGAATGGTGCGGGGCCGTCCCTGCATGATCGTGGCCAACGACGCCACGGTGAAGGGGGGCACCTACCACCCCCTGACCGTGAAGAAGCACCTGCGGGCCCAGGAGGTGGCCCTGGAGAACCGTCTGCCCTGCCTTTACCTGGTGGACTCCGGTGGCGCCTACCTGCCCCTGCAGGCGGAGGTCTTTCCGGACCGGGATCACTTCGGCCGCATCTTCCACCACCAGGCCCTCCTCTCCGCCGAAGGCATCCCCCAGATCGCCGCGGTCATGGGCAGCTGCACGG
This sequence comes from uncultured Solibacteraceae bacterium, assembly GCA_964589695.1. Taxonomy (GTDB): domain Bacteria; phylum Acidobacteriota; class Holophagae; order Holophagales; family Holophagaceae; genus CAZPUI01. Next base: position 6,102 of record CAZPUI010000291.1, read on the forward strand.
CCGGGGGGGCCTACGTGCCCGCCATGAGCGACCAGGCGGTGATCGTGAACGGCACCGGCACCATCTTCCTGGGGGGCCCCCCCCTGGTGAAGGCCGCCACGGGGGAGGATGTGAGCGCGGAGGACCTGGGGGGCGCCCGGGTCCACACGGAACTCAGCGGGGTGGCGGACCACTTCGCCGAGGACGATGACCATGCCCTGGCCATCCTGCGGGAGATGGTCTCCCACCTGGGGCACTACGAAGGGGCCAAGGTGGACCTCCGCACCCCCGAACCCCCGGCCTTTGACCCCGACGAGCTCCTGGGGGTCTGGCCCCGGGACCTGCGTCGCCAGATCGAAGTGCGGGAGGTGCTGGCGCGCCTGGTGGATGGCAGCCAGTTCTTCGAGTTCAAGGCTCGGTACGGTCCCACCCTGGTGTGCGGATTCGCCCATCTGGAGGGCATGCCCGTGGGCATCCTGGCCAACAACGGCGTGCTCTTCAGCGAGAGCGCCCTCAAGGCCGCCCACTTCATCGAGCTCTGCGCCACCCAGAAGGTGCCGCTCCTCTTTCTCCAGAACATCACGGGCTACATGGTGGGCGCCCAGTACGAGCGGGGGGGCATCGCCAAGGACGGCGCGAAGATGGTCCACGCCGTGGCCACGGCCCGGGTCCCCAAGCTCACCCTGGTCATGGGGGGCAGCTTTGGGGCCGGGAACTACG
>CAZPUI010000292.1:0-6798 GCA_964589695.1 uncultured Solibacteraceae bacterium
TGTATCTCTGCCACGGATTAGCGGCTGTAGGCTGCCGTACAGAGCCAACCCTGCCATGGCAGGTCCATACCCATCACTATCGTGCGTTCCCCATACAGCATTGACTGTGTATAGGTCGTCAGCAGCCAAGGAATGGTTCAACAATGGGTGATCCTGCCGGACGCCAGTGTCTAATATGCACACCACTGGGGCGTTTGCCGGGGCTGGATTGGTACGAGCAGCACACTCGTCTACCCACTCCGACTGCTCTTCTGGAGTCATCGATAAGAACGCTTGCGGGTCATTCCGGGCAGCCCTAATCTCTGTGATTACCGTAAGAATCTCGGTTGGGGCAGTGAGTTGTTCGCGAGTCCCGTATGCCAGGCGCACATATCGATCTTGGAAGTGTAGAACGCCATTACCAAGCTCTAGCCCCACGAATCCAGCGACCATTTCCAACTGAGTCATAAACCGAGGATGTGAATCCCGGATCCATAGCTCCCACCACACAGGGATGCCCTCACCTGGCAGGCTCTGGTCGTCGTCGGCCCAGTACGATTTCAACGTGGCAAGCTTTATCGAATTGATTCGGTCGATGAGCGATGCATTCTCTGGGCCGTCGTCGCCCTCGAGGGTTTTTAGGTATTCATCGATCTTCGTGAAGAACCTCTCCACCCGGTTCTCCGGAATGAAGATCGTGACAAGGTGATTGCCTTGGTCTTCCTTCGCTGTAAAGAGCTGTATGTCCCCGCGCTCCAAATCCAGGCGACGTAAGACCTGGTACAGCTCAGGCCCACCTTCAACTTCGAGGGGGAGTCCTTCCATCGGATAGGGAGAGCGCCCCTTCTTCTCCTGCCACCGTTTGTCCGCAGCCGTCCAGGCAGCCCACAGCTGATCTCGTAGCACCTCCCCATGGGATCGTCGATCCGTAGGCACCGTGTATTTACTTCTCGGGGTTTGCTTTGGGGGCCTGTAGCCAATGGCTTCCCCGTGTGCTTGAATGCGGATGTGATCCCGTGGTGTAGGCGACATGCAGCCTTTCTACACCTCATATCATTAAAATGAAAGCGTTAGGATTTGCGGATTTTCCGATCACCTAGAGCCTTCTGAAGCCCTTCAGTGCTCAGCCTTTCCTCACCGTTGAGCAACGATTCTTTCGCGGCTTCTTCACCGGCCTTGACGATATCTGCATAACTCAGCCCGAGGGCTTGCTCAATTACTTCAGCCCACCGAAGGCGCGATGTATCGAAGAGATGGAGACGATTCTTCAGCACCTCATGAATCAGTTGATCTGTTGGCAGTCGGTACTCGATCACATCATCGAATCGACGAAACAGCGCTGGATCAAGGAGGTCAATGTGATTGGTGGCAGCAATCACCAGGCTCTCAGATTGATCTTGCTCAATGAACTGCAGGAAGGAGTTCAGGACACGGCGAATCTCTCCGACTTCGTTCTCCGTCGCACGGCGTGCGCCCAAGGCATCAAACTCATCAAAGAAATAGACGCCAGGATTCTTCCCGATCGCGTCGAACACCATCCGTAACTTGGAGGCGGTTTCCCCGAGGTACTTTGTAATTAGACCGTCCAAAAGAATCGCGTACAGTGGCAAACCCAATTCGGAAGCGAGGACGCTTGCAGTCATCGTTTTCCCGGCACCGGGAGGACCAACGAGCAGGAGCTTTCGCCGGGGACGAAGCTCATAAGCTCTAAACAGGTGCTGCTGACGCTGTTCCAACACTACACGGAGCAACTTTTCCCGAGTGGGAGCATCCAGAACCATCTGGTTAAGTCGGACGTCCGCGGGGATCTCCCGTAGGACTCCCATAAGGTCAGTCGAGAGATGCTCTCGGGGCTCCTTGCGTAGGAATCCCTTGGCTGGACTTTCGTCGTCCTTGGCCGTGTCAATTAGGTGCTTAATCTCCCGCGCCTGGTTGGCGTGGCCTTGGCGAGATGCATGCGCGGCTACCTGCAGTGCAATGGCATAGAAGCGCTCGTCATCACCATCTCGATGACTCTTCAGAAGGCCCTTGATCTGGTCGGCGGTAGCCATGGTTCTTCACCCTGCAGCTTCATACGGAAAAATGCTCTGATGGAATAGTATGATTGAAAAAAGTCTTATCAAGACTAGAATTTTCAGAACCGAACTGACCGTCTCCCAAGAGGCTGCAATGACCATGCCCACACCAAATCCAGGCGAGATTGTTCTAAATGCTAGAAAATGCATGAAATTAAGCCAAGTATCCTTTGGGAAGAAATACGGGTTCAAGCAGTCTGCGGTGTCAAAATTTGAGCGGGGGCGAGTCTCGCCTCCATCCCAATTAGTCTTGGAGTGCATAGAGGTGCTCAAGGAAGCTCGAGGCTCGGGGGGAGTGTTCAGCTCCCGCGACGTTGCCAAGCTTGTTGAATCGCGTCTGAAGAGCCCTCAGTTCTCGAAACTCCGTGGCGTGCTTGTGGATCTCATTGAGAGCCTGTCGGCGCCCCCCGGAGACCTGCAAGTGGACAGCGCCACGAATGGGTTGGTGCCCAGCAAGTAGTCGTAGAGGCCCCTCCAGCTGTCGAGGGGGAGTGTAGGGAATTACGTCCATGGGCGCCTCTTGTAGGCATTAGGATGGCGAATTTTAAGCGAAATGCAATAGGTAGACAGTGCTCAGGCAGGGGCTAAAAACTCGGAACAGCATGAATCAAAATAAATTAGATACTCACTTCGAGGGAGAATCTGGGCACCGTAGGGCTAGCTCGTCTCAGCCCCGATGAGAGTGCTGCATGGGCCGCCATACCTGTCGTCGGCTCACCCTGTAATTACATCGAGGGGATTTAAATGATGGAAAGACCGCCCATCCATGACTACGAGGCTATTCCGTCCCCCTCTGAGGTTGGACAGGCAATAAGGAGCCGAAAAGGATGGAATCCTACCGCCAGGGTGCGAAGCGAAGGGAGGCCGTAGGCCGACCGAAGCGGAGCACCCTGGCGGGCCGGCTCTGGAGGGATCAGGCTGCTTCCCAGGAGAAGCACGATGTCCCAACCCGAACCCCCCGAAGGAGAGGTCCAGCGATGGACGGCCAAACGAAAGGCCGCCGTGGTTCTGGATCTGGTCCGAGGCAAGATCACCCCGGCCGATGCAGCCCGCCAGCATGGGCTGACCGTGGCGGAGATCGAACAATGGAAGGAGGACTTCCTCGCCCAGGGCACGGAGGCCCTGCGAAGCCATCCACGGGACCGCGAGGCCCAGTGGGAGGCGGAGAAGCAGCGCCTCCACGCCAAGATCGGCGAGCTGGCCTTGGAGGTCGACGTTCTAAAAAAAGTTCACCGCATTCTCGGCAAGGACTCGCCGGACGGGATCTCGTGAATGCGGTGCGGTGTGATGTGCTGGAGGCGGGGATGGAGATCCCGATGACCCGCCTCTGCCGGATCCTGGGCGTGCCCAGGTCGACGGCCTATCACCAACCCAAGGTAGAGCGCCTGCACCGCCCAGTGGACGAGGCTCTGGCCCGGACCATCCACCAGATTATTCAGGCCCATCCGACCTACGGCATCCGCCGCGTATGGGCCTGGCTGAAACATCGGCTGGACCAGCCCACCAATCGCAAGAAGATCCATCGCCTCATGCGGATCAAGGGTTGGACCATGCGCCAGCGGGCCGTTGGCAAGCGCCCGAGAGTGCCTGGGTCCAGATCTATTGCCCCTGAACCCAATCAGCGCTGGTGCACGGATATCGCCCTCATCGAGTGCGGCCAGGACGGGTGGTGCGCGTTCGTTCCCGTGCTCGATTGCTGCACCCGCGAAGTCCTGGGCTGGTGCCTCGACCTCACCGGTCGAGCTCAAACCGCTGAACGCGCTCTGGAGGAGGCCCTGATCCACCGGTTCGGCTGGCCCCACGGCGCCCCCAAAGGGCTCACCTTGCGCCACGACAACGGCTTGGTATTCGGCTCAAGGCTCTATCGAGCCCTGGCTCGCGACTACGGTCTGAAACAGGAATACATCACACCCTACACACCTCAACAGAACGGCCTTTGCGAGCGGTTCAACCGCTCCTTCAAAGAGGAATGCGCCTGGCTCCACCGTTTCAAGGACATCCAAGAAGCTCGTGCCGAAGTCGCCCGCTACATCGATCACTACAACCACGAGCGCCCTCATCAGTCGCTCGATTACCGAACGCCCCATCAGGCGTTCCTCAACCCCAAACCCGCAGCCTGAATAACCCCCTACCTTGTCCAACTATCGGGGGGACACTACAATCCTGCCGTGAAGTGTTGAAATTCATCAATCAAAAGGATCTTTGTTCCAGATTTCCTCAAGTTCAATTCAACACTGGATTCCAGTGCGTCTGTCGTAGCCGCAGTCGATCCAATTGCACCCATCTTCCGAAGGATCTTTGCGAAGAGACGCTTCTCATCGGCTTTCGATGGCGCCTGTAACATCAAGACTGGACGTTCAACGGTTCCATCTGGCCTAACCCACACCCTCTTCGCCTACAGGTTGCATTCCGATCAATGTTCAAACGAACTCTTGAGCCCGAAAAAATCTTATTCATCTGGAATGAAATGCCAAACCCTATTCCAAATATTCGGCAATTTCTTCTTGGTCATCCTTATGTCGACTTGGATATTCATAAGCGACAAACGGTGTATGGAAAAAATTTTACCAAATGGGGTATTATTCGATTCAAATTAATTATGTTTACTGTGTACATCTTATTCGCTCTTTCATCTGTTATTTTTGTAAATTATTGGCATGCAGGAAAAACTGGTGGTGGATTAGGATTCAATATTTTTATATTGATTTATTTAATCAGTCTGTCATGCATAGGCCTGCATGGATCTATTTGTTTAAAGGCAGCTTCTAAGTCTGTAAATGAACTTAAATTTTCTAATTCTAGGTACACCAAGGAATCTTTTCAATCAGGTGAAATTATTGAATTCGTTGGTACTGCTAACAAAAATACGATCTCTCAAAAAACACAGCAAAAGTCACACAGAAAACGCAAATAATAGCTATTTATTGCTCAATAAAAGCCTAATACACTATATTAATGCAAAAGCTGCACATAGCCTGCAGCGGCCAGTGCGCATTTGTCGTTGGAGAGTCGCAATAACTATTGGGGGCAGGAAAGAACTCCTTCCTAAGGGTGGAAACAAGGTACCGATATTAATTCTTTGTTTTCTGATATTTATGGCCTCCATGTAGATTCGCATCCGTCTCTGGATCCGACACCTTTCGGAAACAACACGGGGGCTTCCAGCGGCCGGAAGAGCTGATGAACGTCAAGGGCATCGGTGAGAAATCCTACGCCAAGCTCAAGCCCTTCCTGGCCGCCAGCACCCCCTCCCCGCGCCCTGCGGCTCCCAAAAAGTAGGGGCGACCATGAACCCAGGCTGCCGAAGATCTGCCCAGCGAGGCACCTCCCTGCTGGAACTCACCGTGACCCTGGCCGTGGCCGCAATCCTCGCAGTGGTGGGCACGGCCCAGTGGGATTCGGGGGGAACCCAGCTCTCCGCCGCCCATCAGGAGATCCGCGGCAGCCTGGACCAGGCCTTCACCCTGGCCCGCGCCCGGGGCACCAATGTGACCGTGGCCCTCGGCAAGGCCAGCGGTGCCGGAGAGCACCTGCCCGTGCAGCTCGGCCCCAAAGTGAAGTGGGGGAAGCCCGCGCACATTCCGCTCCCGCCAGACATGGACACGCCGACTGTGGCCTCCCGCACCGGCGAGGCCCACGCCATCCTCACCGTCACGCCCCGGCACACGGCGCTGGCGAGTACCTGGTTCCTGAACGATGGCCAGGAGGCCCTGTGCATGCGGCTGTCCGGTCACGGCCGCCTGCAGGTGCTGCGCTGGCGGCGGGACCGCATGAAGTGGACGAGGGTCTGATGCGCGCGGTCACCTCCACCTTTCTCCAGCAGATGCGTCAGACCGCGGCCCGCACCCTGCCGGCCCGTCTCTGCCCGCCCCTCCGCGCCGCCCGGGCCGAACTGCGGCGCAGCCTTCTCCTCGCCTTCCGTCTCGCCGCCACCCACCATCGGACGGTGGTGCTGGAACCCTGCCGGGAGGCCACCGAAGGAAGAATCTCCGTGCGCCTGCCTGAGGGCGTGCAGTGGGGGCGGCCCGCAGCCACGCCGCTTCCCCCGAGTCTGGCGGGCAGTGGCTGGCGGGGCGACTGCCCGCGGCCCATCACGGTCATGCCCCAGCGCCGCGCCGCGGCGAACGTCTGGTTCCTCCACCACGGCCGGGAAGCCCTCTGCCTTCGCCTGGACCTGGCCGGCACCGTGGAGCTCCTCCGCTACCGCCCCCTGCTGGACACCTGGGTTTCGTGCTGACATGCGCATCCTTGACCTGTCCCCCGAACAACGTCCCCGCGAGCGTCTGCTGGCAGGCCACGGCGAGAGCCTCGCCGACGCCGAACTCCTGGCCCTCCTCTGGGGGACGGGGCGCCAGGGCCAAAGCGCCGTGGAGCTGGCACAGGCAGTGCTCGGCCGCACCGGCGGCATCGCGGGTCTGATGGCGCTGGGACTGAACGACTGGCTGGAACAACCGGGTCTCGGCCCGGCGAAAGTGGGCCAGCTGTGGGCCGCCATGGAACTGGCCCGGCGTGCCCAGCGCAGCACCGAACGTCCCCGCATCACCAGTCCCAGGGCCGCGGGATCCTACCTCCTGCCCCGTTGCCAGGGCTGGACGGAAGAGCGCTTCGGCCTGCTCGCCCTGAACGCCAAGGGCGACCTGCTGGCGGAGCGCATCCTCAGCCAAGGTACCGCCACGGCCACGCTCATCAGCCCGCGCGAGTTCTTCCGCGAAGCATTGCGGTACGGCGCCAGCACCGCCCTGGC
>CAZPUI010000293.1:0-6798 GCA_964589695.1 uncultured Solibacteraceae bacterium
CTTCCATGACTACGCCACCGGCAGCAACTCTCCGCCGGTTCCGTTCCCGGGCGGAGGCCGCTGGGGAGGCCCATGAAGGCGTTCACCGCCTGGAAGGTCCAAGGCTGGTCCTTGAAGGCCTCCAGCAGGCTGGCATAGGGGCCCCAGAGGATCTCGTCCCGATCCGATGTGAGGGGGCCAGTCTCTCCGCGGGCCCGCTGGTGGGCGATGCTGCGCTGCAGCTGCCAAAGCACGAGCCGACCATCCTCCCGGTCGGGGTGGGCCTGAAGCCAGCGTTCCATGCGCTTGGTGGGGTGCAGGAAGCCTTCTTCCTCCAGCTTGCGGGCCAGAACCTCGGCCTTGGGAGGCTCCGTTCCCTCCATGCGCACCCGCCCCTGGTCATCCACCAGGGCCCAGTGGGGGCGCTCGTCCCAGCCTTCCCGTCGGCGCAGGCCTTGGGCTGCGGGACTCTCCACCGACAGCCATTCCGTGGGGACCTGCCAGAAGGTGAGGTGGGGATCCTGTCGCAGGCGGACGAAGTCCTGGTAGAGCTCCTGCTTGGGGCCTTTGAGCACCACGATGCCGTAGGGCTGAAGGCGGGCCAAGGTGCCTTCCAGGCTCTCCTGGCGACGGGGAAGGTTGGGTTCGGTCAGAGGTGGCGGGGCAGGGAGGGAGGCCCAGGTGCGCGCGACCTCCTTCTGGCCGCAGGCATTGGCCAGGGCCGCGGCCTTGGCGGGTGGGTAGCCGCCCCAGGCCAGGGCCGCCCGCACCATCCCCGTGGCCTCCTCCACCCGACCCAGGTGAAGGAGGGCTTCCAGGAGCGGCGCAAAGACGTCGTCCCAGGTCTTGGGCACCTCCCCGCGGAAGCCAAAGGCCCCCGGAGAGGCCAGGGTCGCGTCTGCCTTGGGTTGGTGCAGCGCCCTCAAAACCTCCCAGGCTCCCAGGCGCCGACCCTGGGCCCGAAGGACGGCCATTGCAGCATCCGGCAGGCGGAGGCCCCGCTCCGCAAAGCCCAGCATATCCATGGGCAGGGGATCGAGGTCCACCAGCAACCCACACAGGTCGCCTCCCCCATCCCAGCTTTGGAACTGGCACCAGAGTTCCCAGGAAGCGGCCTGGTCGGGGTTCCTTCGGATCGAACCCTCCAGGGCTTTTCGAAGGCCCGGCGCCGCCTCCCGCAATGCGGGCGAGTCTTTGGGCTGGCCCTTCAGCCTGGGCAGAACCAGCATGCCCGCGGGATCCTCAAGGTGGCGGCGCAGGAGCCCCGCGGCCATGGCCAGCTTTCCCTCCTCCCCCAGCTCCGTGCCCTGGGTATACAGCCGTTCGATCAAGGCCGCCTGGGCCTCCAGGTGCTCCGGATGGTGCTTCAGAAAGGCCTTCAGTACGGCGGTGAAGCTGCGGTGTCCGGCCTCGAGGAGGGTCCTTGCCCATGCACCGGGTTCGGGGATGGAGGTGCCCTCCGCGAGGACCCGGCCTCCGGGACCCAGCAGGGCCCAGCGGGCTTCCGGTCCCCAGCCCAGGGACCTGCGGACGGCTCCCTCCAGACGTTTTGCCGACACAAGGCGCAGGGGTTCCACCTCCAGGGCCCGCATCTCTTTCGAGGCCAGGGCGGCTTCCAGGGCCCGCCCGAAACCCCTGTCCTGACCCTCCTGGACCAGGAGTCGGGGCCCCACCGACGCCTCCAGATGGTGCAGCAAGCCCTCCCAGGTCCGCTCCTGCAGGTCCAGGGTCTGGATTCTGAGGACATTCGGCTGGGCGCTCAGCACCAGGGAGAGCACCGGAAAGAGAAGGGTCGCGGCACGCATGGGGGCTCCAAGCCTTTCAAATTCGCTGCGCGAATTTGAAAGGGTAAGGATGCCAGACGGGGATGCGGGTGTCCCTGGTGGGACAAGGGTGGTCCGGCCTGATCAGGGCTTTTCGGCCTCTCGGTGTCTGAGCTCCCGGGCGGCTTGGGCAATTCTGGGCACGAGGGCTTTCCAGGTGGGGCAGGAGCCGGCCCAGGCACCGTAGCCTTCGCACACGGGGAAGGCGGGGCAGGCGAGGCACTCGGGGTGGTCTTCGGGCAGACGGCGGAGGAATTCCTCGGGTTGGGGGGGATGGAGGTCCCAGAGTCCCAGGTTCGTGCGGGTCAGGGCGGCCTGGACCAGGGCCGCGAAGGGCTCCAGGGGGGCGCTGACCTCGGGGTCGTGCAGAAAGCAGTCCAGCAGGCGCAGGGCATCCTCGGGGCCCAGGGCGTCCAGATCCCGGAGCTCGGCGGGTTCCTTCAGCTTCCGCAATCGGGCGCAGGCTGCCGTGACATCCGGCAAGGCCCTGAAGGTCAAGGGTCGCTTCATGAGGCCCTCGCTGAGGGAAAGGTGGCCTCGAAGAATGCCCTGAGTCCCTCGCACATGGAGGTGGGGGCGAAGGGGGTGCCCTGGGCCAGGATCCCGTCGTTCACGCATCCCCCATGGCAGTAGGCCCACCAGGGGCACTCACGGCAGGACGTCCGTCGCAGGAAGACCTTCCGGTTGGACACCATTTGTCGCATGGGATGGTTTTGGATCGCGTCCACATCCAGGTCGAAGACCGAGCCGTAGCGAAGGGTTCCGCCATCGGCCGAGCGCCCGCAGAGGTAGACCTGGCCATCGGGGTCCACCCCGAAGTGCGTCTGGGCACAGTTCCCTGAACTCTCGCAGGAGAGCCGCCATTCCCCTGTGCGGTGCAGGGTGTCCCAGGGGGCGAAGGGCTGGATGGAGGCGGGGCGGCCCTCCCGTGTCCAGGCCCCATGGAGCACCCGCAAGGCGTCTCCCCACTGGCTGGGGGTCAGGCCCAGGTCTCCCCAGACCCCTTCTTCGTGGGCTCGGCCCTGGCGGTACAAGGGGTTGAAGCGCAGGCCCGCCTCCGGGTGGGTGGCCCTCAGGTCGCGGTAGAGCTCGTCGAGGCGGGGCAGGGAGAGGCGGTGCACTACGCAGAGAATGCCGTAGCGGATGCCGGCTTCCCGGAGGAGGCTCATGGCGGCGTCCCAGCGCGCGCGGTAGCTGCCTTCGGGCTGGCCCTTCAATTCGCGAATGCCGGGCAGGGGATCGAAGGAGGTGCCCACCGTGCCCTTGGGACCCAGCAGCTGCGCAAGCATGGGAAGCTTTTCGGCCGTCACCAGGGTGCCATTGGATTGGAGGCTGTGCTCCACCTGGATGCCCAGGCTGCTGCCCAGCCGTTCCGAGGCCTCCAGCACACCCTCCCAGAAATTGGATCCCATGAGCAGGGGCTCTCCGCCGTGCCAGAGGAGGCGCAGCCGCCCCCCGCCCCTCCGTTGGGCCCAGGCGCCGAAGAGGTTCAGGGTCTGATGCAGAACCTCCTGGGTCATGACGCCACAAGAACCCTCATGGGCCGCGGAACAGTACCGGCAGGCCGCATTGCAGGCCAGGGTGGGCTTGAGGATCACCAGGGTCATGGGCGACGCCCCTTGCCGCGGGCGCGTCCCGGTTTCTGGGTGGCGGGGCGGTTCAACTCCTGGCTGGATCCCCGTCGGGGGGTGGCCTCCTGGGGCGGGGTCACGGCGCGGGCCTCCTTCCTGTGCCCCAGGCGCGTCGGCTTGGAGCGGTCCGGTGAGCCGTCGGCCTGTGGACGCTCCAGGGCCCGAGAGGTTGGACCGCGAGGCGGCACGGGGTCTCTCCCCACCTTGCCCGTGGGACCCGGAGGCCGCTCACCGGCCCGGTCGGCGTAGGAATCTGCGTAGTTTGCATAGGGGGGGCGACGAAGCCCCGTGGGTGGTTCCCTCATGCTCAGGCCACCTCCGTTGTCGGAGTAATCGTAATAATCGGAATAATTGCTGTAATCACTGTAGTTGTAGTACACATCCCAATAATCATAATAGTCGAAATAATCGGCATAATTGTTGTAATCTGAATAGTTATCCTGATAATCATGATAGCTGTCGCTATAGTTGTAATAGTCAGCATAGTTTGAATAATCGCCATAATTATAATAATCACCGTAAGTTCCATTTGCATAATCGGAATAATTTACATAATTGACGTAATCAAAATAATCCGAATAATTGGCATAGTTTTGATAGGTTTCCTGGCGAAGCTGGCCGGATTTTCGTTCGGTACAGGCCGTGGCGAGTCCTCCCAGTCCGGCCAGAGCCAGGACGGCTTTGGACCAAGTGCCGAGGGCGAGCAAGGTTCCTCGTCGCTGTGGGTCCATGGGTTCCATTGCCTTCCTCCCGCCCCGTGATCCTTCCCATTGCGTGTGGTTGAAATTGGATTCACCAAGCCGTGGACAACGTGCGATTCCTGCCCGCAATACGGGATGCTGTTCAGGATTCAGTGCCCAAGGCATGAAGACGAGGTGATAAGCAGGTTCTGGGCCAGTCATGGGTCCCCATGCCTTCGAGGCTTTTGGGGCATCCTCGGTACGATTTGTTGGGTTTTGCCACGGGCACCGGGGCAAGGTGCATCTCCCGGACGGCGCTCGGGGCTCCCTTGCTATGGTGGTGGCATGCACACGCCCGAAGCCCTTGCTCCGCTGCTTCAGAGTTGGATCGATGCCCGCACCAAGGGGTATCCCCTGGACCAATCGGGCCGCTCCGTGACCCAGGCGGGGCAGGTGGGATGGAACCTTCTGCAGGGGGAGCTGGGCAGCCCGGTGGCCATCCTCCGGCGGTCGGTGCTGGAGGCCAACGGCCGCTGGATGAAGGTCTTCATGGAACGGACGGGCACGGCCCTCTGCCCCCATGGCAAGACCACCATGGCCCCCCAGCTCTTCCACCGCCAGTTGGCGGAGGGGGCCTGGGGGATGACCCTGGCCACGCCCCAGGAGGTGCGGATCGCTGTGGACCATGGCATTCGGCGCATCATCCTGGCCAACCAGGTGGTGGATCGGGGCTTCCTCGCCTGGCTGGCGGGGGCCATGGGCGCCGATCCTGAGCTGGACCTCACCTGCCTGGTGGACAGCGTGGAGGGCGTGGCCCTCCTGGAGATGCTGTGGAAGGGACCACGGCCCCTTCCGGTGCTCCTGGAACTGGGCCTTCCTGGTGGCCGGACGGGGTGCCGGACCCTGGACTCTGCGCTGGAGGTGGCGCGGGCGGTGAGGGGTGCAGACGGCATGGTCCTGCGTGGGGTGGAATGCTTCGAGGGCATCGTCATCACCTCCGACCCCGAGGCGGACCGGAGGGTCCTGGAAGGCTGGCTGGGGGACCTGGTGCACCTGGCCCGGGCCTGCGAGGCGGAGGGTCTTTTCGAAACCGACGAGGTCCTGCTCTCCGCCGGGGGCAGTGCCTACTTCGACCTGGTGGCCCGCCACCTGGGGGAGGCTGGGCTGCGCAGCCCGCACCGGGTGATGCTCCGGAGCGGCTGTTACCTGAGCCACGATGCCGGCCACTACCAGCGGCTGGTGGCGCTCCTGGAAGGCCGCCTTCCCGAGGACTGGAAGCCCACGGGCCATCTGGCCCCGGCCCTGGAGGTCTGGGGCACGGTGCTCAGCCGCCCCGAGCCCACCCTGGCCTTCCTGGACGTGGGCAAGCGGGATGTGGCCCATGACCTGCACCTGCCCCGCCCCCTGCACCACCATCGCCCCGGCGAGGCGGCCCCCCGCCCGGCCCCCGCCACCTGGCGCATTCCCACCCTCTACGACCAGCACGCCAAGCTGGAGGTCCCCGAGGACGCCGACCTGCACATCGGTGATCGCGTGGGCCTGGCCATCAGCCACCCCTGCACCACCTTCGACAAATGGCAGCTGGTGTGGATGGTGGAGGACGATTACACCGCCGTGGAGGCGATCCGGACTTTCTTCTAGGTTCCGGATTCCGCGGGGCGGAATCCGGAAGGTGTGCACGGGGTCCATGGGGTCCATGGATCCGGGTCTGGGCTCCTGGGCACTGGGGATGCGCCTCTTTCCCCTCATGGGACTTTGTGCGGTCATCTACCTTGTGACCACCTGGCTGCTAAGGCTCCGGGAGGGACGGGACCTGGTGAGGGTGCTCCTGCGCCGGGGCTGAGGTCACCCCAGATCCACCTCAAGGACAATCATCTTCTGGGCCCTGCCGAACATCTTTCCCAAGCGTGCCAGGCCCGCTGGGGTGTCCAGGGACACCCGGTGGGACTTTCCCCGGGGCAGGGTGTGGTAGAACCAGGACCGGCCCTGGCGGTCCTTCAGGAGCAGGGCCACGTGGTGGTGGGCGAGGCGGCCGTCTTTCACATGGCTGAGGGAAGCCAGGTACAGGGCCTTGGGGCGCAGGCGGGAACGCAGGGCCTCCCAGGTCTCTCGCCGACCCAGGGCGAAGCCCCGCTGGGCGCGGCCATCCGGGTCGCTCTGGGGTCTCGAACCTGTGGAAAGGAAGCGCCGGGGCCTACCCTCGCTGAGGTTGAGGATGAGGTCCAGGCCGAAGTCCCAGTCCCGTCCCTGGGGGGAATCCGCGCCGCTGTCCCCCTTCCGGTCCAAGGCGGCCTGGGCCAGGGTGCCCCGGAAGCCCAGGAGGCGTCGGCAGGCCGCCACCACGAAACCCGAGCAGTTCAGGCCGGGTTCGGGGAGGGGTTCCCCGGGGCGGATGAAAAGCACGTAGCGCCCCGCCTCGTCCTCCCCCGCATCCACCACGTAGGGGATGCCCAGCAGGGGACGGAGCCGTTCCACAGGGTCCTGGCCCTGGAGCTGGGAGAAGGCCAGGGCGAGGAAGAGGGCGCGCAGGCTCAATCCACCGTGATGGACTTGGACACGTTCTTGGGGGCATCGGGGTGGACGCCGTGGTCCACCACGCAGAGCCGGTCCAGGTATTCCATCTTCAGCACGGACATGCGGAAGGCCAGGCGCTGGAGCACCACGGAGGCCGCGAAGACGAAGAGG
>CAZPUI010000294.1:0-6791 GCA_964589695.1 uncultured Solibacteraceae bacterium
CGCCACCAGCACCGTGGCGAAGAGTTCGAAAAATCCCTCGACCCAGAGGTGGATGATCCAGAAGCGCCAGTTGTCGATGACCGCGAAATTGGTTTGCGGCCCGTAGAACAAGGCGGGCACATAGAAGAGCGGTATGGCGATGGCAGCGTAGAGGAACAGGGACGGCAGCTCGCCCTGTTCCGTTTTTTTCATGGCTGGTCGCAGGGCGCGGAACATGAGGAAGAGCCAGAAGATCAGGCCCACCGCCAGCAGCAGCTGCCAGAAACGCCCCAGATCCAGGTACTCGCTACCCTGATGCCCGAACCAGAACCAGAGGCTCCCCAGCTTGTCGTTGAGGCCGGCAGCCTCTCCGAAAAGGCTGCCGAAGACCACGATGGCCAAGGCGCCGAGCAGCACCAGGACACCCGTCCTCTGGCCCTTGGGCTCGGTTCCGCCCACGAGGGGTGCCAGAAACAGCCCGCCCGCAACCCACGCCGTGGCGATCCAGAAGATGGCGAGCTGAAGATGCCACGTGCGGGCAAGGTTGTAGGGCAGCAGCTTGGCCAGATCGAAGCCATAGAAGGCACCGGGTTCCACGCGGTAGTGAGCCAGGACACCTCCCAGGGCCGTCTGCCCCAGGAACAGCAGTGCCACCACGGCGAAGAAGAGCCCGAGCGCCTTCTGGCTGGGGGTCAGGATCCAGGATTGCATGCGCCCCGCGTGGGTGTGCTTCCAGCCCGCTTCACCTCCCCACCCCAGGTAATCGAACTTGCCGAAGATGAAGAGGATCAGACCCAGGCCGCCCAGGAGAACCACCAGGCTCAAGGCGCTCCAGAGATAGGTGCTGGCCGTGGGGCCGTTGCCCACCAGGGGCTCAAAGGGCCAGTTGTTGGTGTAGGAGTAGTCAGCTCCGGGGCGCGTGGCCACGGTGGCCCAGCTGGCCCAGGCGAAATAAGCGGTCAGGCGTTTCAGCTCGCCATCGTCGCGGATGAATTTCGAGGGAAGTCCAGGGGCAGGGGTCGCGCCGCTGAAATAGGCCTTCCACTCCCCGATCTGTGTTTGGAAAGAGATCACCTCCGCATCCGTGAATAGGAGGGTCTCCGTTCCCTTGTCATAGCGGTTCTGCTTGAGTTCTCCCTTGAGGGCTTCGCCCACTTCCAGGGCCTGGGCGGTTGGCAGATCACTAAACAGCCTGCCGTAGCGGGCCTTGGCAAGGCTGTCGCGCCCGATCTCCGCGAGACGGTGCAAATACTCCGCCGAGTAGTCCGGCCCTAGATAGGCCCCGTGCCCCCAGAGGGTGCCGTGCTCCATCAGGCCGTATTTGAAGAAGACTTCCTGGCCCCCCTTGATGTCCTCACCCGTGAGAACGACCTGGCCGGAGGAATCCACCACGCGAGCCGGGATGGGCGGTGCACCTTGGTAGGTCTTCACCGTCACCAGGGTGAGCAGGGAGAACCCGAAAATCATCACGAGGATGACGGCCTGCCTCCACCAGGGGGAGAGGGGCGAGCTATCGCTGGGGTCGTGGCTCATGTGCACTTCATCTCCAATTGGTGATTCTTGGGGGCGTAAAGTGTGCGCTCGATCATGCATTCAGGAATCGTGTTAATAAAAGATCTATCGAATGCGTGAATAGATATTGAAATGAAGGCCATCCTCTGCGCAGAGATTCGGAGTCAAATCCATGGCTGTGATTGAAGTGGACAGGATGTGCCTCCCTTTGAATCTACTTTTACCGGGCGCCAAGGCTGGGGAAACAACTTCCCGCTCCCCGCTCAGGTGTTCCCGGAGGATTGCTTCTTAGCGATTTCCGCCACATGAGTGCCCTGGAAGCGGGCGATATTTAGTTCGTTCTCGGAGGGCTGGCGACTTCCTTCCCCGCCTGCGAGCGTGCCCGCACCATAGGGCGATCCGCCGGTAATTTCGGCCATGTTCAGGATCGCCTGGCAGGAGTACGGAACCCCGACGATGATCATTCCGTGGTGAAGTAAGGTGGTGTGAAACGACGTGATCGTGGTTTCTTGCCCACCATGTTGGGTGGCGGTGGATGTGAGCACGCTACCCACCTTTCCCATCAGGCCTCCCTTCATCCAGATCCCACCCGGCTGATCGAGGAAATTGCGCATCTGCGCACACATATTACCGAACCGGGTTGGGGTTCCAAAAATGATCGCGTCGTAAGCGGTGAGTTCTGCCAACGTCGCAATCGGCGCAGCGATAGCCTTGGGTTGCCAGGAAGACCATTTGGTTTTCCCAGGCATCTGCATTGAGGGGCCAGCCATGGCTGAAGACAACAACGGGACCCGAACCCCAATCCTTGAAGAAGATTTCTGTGCCGTCTTTGGATGTGAACATGCTCATCGCGAGAACTCTTCGTGGGGTGCGGGGCAATGAAGACACAGAGATGAAGTGCGATGAAATCAGTAACGTTTCTCTACCACCCGCCAGTCGATGAGTGGCTTGATGGCGTCTACGTACTTCGCCCTGGCAGCTGCGCCGTAGTCCTTCACATAAGCGTGTTCCCACACATCCACAACGAGGATGGGAATGGTTCCCACGGCGACGGCGTTTTCGTGATCCTGGAGCCATGCATTCATGAGACGGCCGGTTAGAGGGTCCTTGACCAGTGCGCCCCACCCGATCCCGGTCATGGTGCAGGTTGTTTTGAAAGCGCCCCACCAAGCCTCGAAGCTGCCCCAAGTGGTAATGATGGACTTGATGAGTGGATGGCTGAGGCTGGGCGGGGAGGCCTTCGCTTTCAGGGCCTCGAAGTAGAGCTCGTGAAGCCGCATTCCACTGAACTCGAAGCCCAGTCGACGCCGGGATTCCTGGACTGCGGTGGTCGTCTTAGCCTCGGCCTCTGCCGATTGAAGGTCCTTGAGAAGGGTGTTGGTACGGTTCACGTAGCCCTTGTAGAGGGCTACGTGCTCACCAAGCATCTCCGGGGAGAGTCCTGGGAGCCCAGCTTCCACAAGGAAGGTCCTGATGTTGTACTCGACATGGGGATTGGGGTTGGCGGGAGTTGTGGATGCCTCAGCGGATCCGAGCCGAGGGGCGAGTCCAAATCCGAGGGTTCCAGCCGCAAGCGCGCCCAACATCTGTCTGCGTTCCATTACGTCTCCATGGTGAGCTGTGAGAGTTCGGTCTTGATGCGTGACGTCGTGTGGCGAATGTGGCGGTTCAAGCGGGTGCGACAATATTGATTTATTCAAATAACGATGCTGACTTTTCCGTGCCTGACTTCGGGAACGCCAACACAGTTCGGAAGAGGTGTCCATGCTGTGGCCGATATAGGTCTCACTCATGCGGCTTGGGTGCTGACGATCATGGGTGATGCATCGGTACGCATAGGGAGACCAAGCACACCATTTGGGCTGCCTGCCTGTTTGAGCTCAGCGGCAAACCACTGTTTAGGGGCATGCTGCACCAGCGGTTCGTTCCTTATGGTCGTTGTTGGTTCGGTCTTTGGTTGTCAGCCCGCCCATGGCTTTCCCCATCGTGAGTGAATGCCTATGGCTGGTTTTGCGCCAAACTGATAAGATCCCTTATCCCAGAAAATCGACGGTTTTCATCCAATGAAAGGATGACCACACCTGATCAAAACAAGGGGTGACGTAATCGAATTGAAGGAGCTACTTCTTGGCCGCGCCGGGATACGATCCATAGTGGAGGTCGGTGGTTGTTTTGTATCCACGGTGCATTTTTTTTGCAATGATATCTATCAATGGATCAGTCATACCGTTAAGAAATGCATACTGTTGATTGTCTTGCATGTGATGCCGCAGGTGGTATTTGCTTGATAGAATAATTCCAAGTTTTGCGAGCACACGGGCAGCCAATGGGCGTGGTGCATGGCAAAGATAATGGGAAACCTCTGCCGCGCACGAAAACACCGAAAAATAAAGCAGGCCATACATTACATGTCCAGAAATATCACCGTACCAGAGCGAAATCAATGCTGCAATCATCACCACCGCCAACCACAATTTTGAACCGGCCTCATGAAGTTATACAGCAATAAGTGGTTTTTCCTTATAGCGAGTGGTGTGATGATGCAGGTGAAAACTTGCAACCAGTGGTCCGAGCAGTGATGTATATCTATGGTTATTATCCATGTACATGTGCACTAGGCCGTTAATGAAATCAGCAGATACAAAAGATCCCACAAGCAGGAGCAGATGTATTCCTGCGCTGGTTGACTGATGCAATGCCTTCGCTGCAAGTATGACCTGAGCTCCCACGATAATGAACGAAGTCAAGTAGCCTACCCACACATATCCCCGCGTGGTCTCATATCGCTCTATAGCACGATTGAATTGTTCTTGCTTCAGAGCAATCACTGTATCCATTAGTGTTCCTCTGCAAAGTAACTAGATTCTAGATTCAGTCGCTCGGCCGAGTTTCACGTCAAGGTGTGATGCGTCATGGCTCCACGAGCGTAGCGCATATAGAGGTGAGATTCATGGCGTCTCACACTCATGAGTTCCCGCGACCTGCCAGCCAGATCAAGCCCCTCCACAAGGGATTTACGTCCATCTGCTGGCCAACACCCGAAGAGGAGCGGAGATATGGTCAAGAAGAGCTCGTCAATCAAGTTCTCTCCGATCATCTGGCCGAGGAAGGTCGGTCCACCCTCTACGAGGATCGTCATTAACCCTTTTTTCTGCAGTACATCCACCATGGCGCGACCTGAGCACTGCGGAGCATCCACCACCGAGAGGCATGCACGACCTGGGAGCCTACCCTCCATTTGCCTTCCGCCTGCAGGCGTCGCAAGGATCAGGGCATCCTGGATGGCCGGTTGCGTCAAATCGAGATCGCCCGTGTCGGTCACAATGGCCAACTGGGGGTTGGGAGAAAGCCCCAATTGTTGCCTCAGTGCGACAAAGCCCTCACCGGCCTCCGGGTAGATGGATTCTGGAAACCAACAAGCGCCACGGGCCATACGAAAGGTCCCGGCCCCAATCATTACAACGTCTACCAATGCGCGAAGCAGGCCCATGATGAAACGGTCAGCCTCATCCTTGCCACTGATGAGGTGACCCGACTCCTCGATGCCCGGAAGGGCGACCACCCCGTCAATGGAGGAGACGAAGTTTGCGATCAGTCCCGGGCGGGGGAGACCGAGATCGCCGTCGTAGAGCGCGGCCAGGGGCGGAGGTAGGCCACAGGTGCGAAGTCCGTCCCTCTCGAAAAGTCGTTTAAGAGGAGTCATACGCCGGAGTCGGAAGCATTTAGCCTGGCGACCAGGGCCAGGGCCGTGGCCGCCGAAGATGCGGGATTCTGCCCAGTGATAATCAGTCCATCGGCAACCACGTGAGGGTGCCAGTCTGGAGCTTTGGAGTAAGTCCCTCCAATTTGTTTGAGGATGTCTTCCACCCGGAAAGGAACAACGTTGGTCAACCCGACAGCATCCTCCTCGGTATTGCTGAAACCGGTAACACTCTTGCCTTTGACCACTGCACTGCCATCTGGGGTTCTTGGATGGCGCAGCACGCCCGGTGCATGGCACACCGCGGCCACAGGCTTTCCCGCCGAGAGCATGGCTTCGATGAGGGCGATGGAGGAGGCATCTTCGGCGAGATCCCACAACGGGCCATGGCCGCCAGGATAAAACACGGCGTCGAATTCGCCTGCGACCACGTCATCTAGCTTGCGCGTGTTGGCCAGAACCGCCTGAGAGGCGGCATCGCCCTTGAAGCGTCGCGTGGAATCGGTTTGAAAATCGGGAGCATCACTCTTGGGATCCAGCGGTGGCTGCCCGCCCTTCGGGGACGCCAGGGTTATCTCTGCGCCAACATCCTTGAATGCGTAGTAGGGAGAAGCAAATTCTTCCAGCCAGAAGCCCGTCTTTTCCCCGGTGTCGCCGAGCTGGTCGTGCGAGGTCAATACCATCAGAATTTTCATATGATGCCCTATGGTTGGGCTTTGGCCCGTTGAAGTTTCAGCTCCACAGATGCCGCGGGTTCCAGCACCCTGAAGGTGAAGGATTCGGCGAAAAACAGTTCAACTTCCTGAGTGGTGTGCGTCTTGTACCCGATGGTCAGATCCTGGCCAACGGTCATCTCGAAATCCCCGCCTCGGCGTGAGAGCACGGCACCGCCTTTCAACGCTGGACTCCAGTGGATCCCACCTGTGACCAGGGCTTGGATTCGCTTGTGCAAGGGGTACGCGCTTGGGTCCCCGGCCATCAACCATCGGTAGGGCTCAGTTCCCAGCACCAGCGCATAGGGACCGCCGATTTCCGCCTCCTGGATGGCGAGTAGGGCCAATTCCACGGCCTCCGTGAACTTGCTTCGATCGGGGCCCAACGGCACCGGCGCATGGCTGGAGGCTTCAAGCATGCCCTGGATACCGGCACCGACGAATCCCCGGTAGATCGCTGTTTCCTCGAAAATGGCCACCTTACGGGCGGCCTCTGTCAAGGCGGCGAGTTGGGGGTTCTTCGCACCGCGTTCAACATCATCCAGTTCCCATATCTTCAGGGGGAAGGGTACCCGAATCTCCAGGAGCGGGAGTACCTTGCGGAGACCCCACCCCACTCCGTTTGCCTTCTCCTCGGACCCCACCTCGATCCGGCCGACATTTACGGCAGCGAACTGCCACCCATAGGGCCCACAGAAGTCCACTAGTTTTCGCCCCGAGAGGTTTCCCCTCAGGATGCGCGAACTCTGGAGTTCGATTTCCTTCCAGGCTCCATCCGTGATGGGCGCCATTTCACGCCTGAGTATGTCGGTCATGACAATCCCTTTTGGGTTAGGGCCTGTTAACACTACTTGATTTTCTCTGACCGATGCCCAATGCTTCAGGTC
>CAZPUI010000295.1:0-6783 GCA_964589695.1 uncultured Solibacteraceae bacterium
GGAAATCGAAGAAGAGGGTGCGGTCCGTCTGGGTCGCCAGGGACAGCATCTTGCCCCGCCCATCCTGGGGCAGGGAATCATAGATGTACTGCAGATTCGTGGTTTTTCCGCAGAGTCCAGGCCCGTAGTACACGATCTTGGCCGTGAGCTCTTTGGTGGCTGCGTTGAATAGGACCATAGGTCCTCCCCGGGGGAGTAGGTGCCAGATTGGCCGAGGAGTCAAGGTGGGTCAAGCTCCTGGGCCCAGTTGTCCCCGGGGAATGCAGAATTGCATAATCCAGGTCGGGCTTCTAAACTGCCTAAATCTTTCCAACTTGCGTGAGGATGCCATGGCAAAACTGCTCGTTCAAGAGTCCGCAGGGGTCCGGGAATTCGAGATCGTGGATGCCGAGGTGCACATCGGACGCGAATTGGACAATGCCCTTCGGCTGTCCGATCCAAGCATCAGCCGCCACCATGCCATGATCCGCCAGACCTCCGAGGGCTACGAGATCCTGGATCTGCAGAGCAGCAACGGCGTGCTGGTGAACGGCAGCCGCGTGCAGACGGCGGTCTTGCAGGACGGAGACCGGCTCACCCTGGGACAGATCCAGATCACCTACGTGGACCCCAACGCTGCCAATGCGGCCTCCAGCCCCCTGGGGACCGTGCGCATGAACCCCACGGAGATGGCCAAATTCCAGGCCCAGCAGGCCGGCAAGGCGGGTCCCCTCCAGACCCACCCCACGGGCCTGCCCACCAATCCCTCCCCGACCCTGGAGCCCACCACACCGCCCTTCGTGACGGCCACGGGACTCACCCCACCACCTCCGCCACCCCAGCCCCCCATGGCGCCGCCGCCTGCTCCCTATCGGCCGCCCCAGGCCCCCCTGGGTGGCGCTGCAGGGAATCCAGCCCCGGCCTTCCTCGCCAAGTTCCTGCCGCCGATTCCCGATAACGCACGACCCACGGGTGAACGCGGGGACTTTGTCACGCGGCTGCTGGCCAGCCTCATCGATGGTGTGACCTTCGGGGCGCCACTCCTGGTGCTCTGGCTGCTCTCCACCCTGTTGTTCCAGATCGCACCGGGCCTAGCCCTGGCCCTGGGTTGCGTGCTCGGCTTGCTTCAGCTGGCCCTCTGCCTTGGGTATCTCATCCTGGTGCCCTGGTGCTGGATCAAGTTCGGGGCCACCCCCGGAAAGAAGATCATGAAGCTCAGGGTCGTTCCCGAGGACAATCCCCTCGGCCGCATCGATGTGGCAACCGCCGTTCTCCGCATGGTGGGGCACCTGGTGAATGCAATCCTCCTCTGCCTGCCCTACCTCATGATCTTCGGCGCCGACCGCAAGGGTCTGCAGGACATCATTTCGAAATCCCTGGTCATCAAGGTCCACGACTGAGCGCGCCCCATGCAAAACGCCCGCCGTGAGGCGGGCGTTTTGCATGCCGGAAGGTGCTTCAGAACGGGATATCGTCGGGATAGCCCCCGGCGGAGGGCGGTGGGCCGGAGGGCATGGGGGTATCGTCATAGCCCCCGCCCGAGGATTCGTAGGAACCGCCGGAACTGCGTGGGCTGTCCTCCATGCGACCGAGCATGACGAAGTTGTCGCAGCGGATCTCCGTGGCGGTGCGCTTGTTGCCGGACTGGTCGGTGTATTCCTGGTATTGAATGCGGCCTTCCACCATCACCTGCTTGCCTTTGCGAAGGTACTTTTCGGCCACTTCCGCCTGTTTGCCCCAGACGATGATCCGGTGCCATTCGGTTTTCTCTTTCTTGTTCCCCTGGCCGTCCTTCCAGGTTTCGGTGGTGGCCACGGAAAAGCGGGCCAGGGGCTGGCCGCCGGGGGTCACCTTGAGTTCGGGGTCCTTCCCCAGGTTTCCGATGAGAATCACTTTATTCATGGACCCAGACATGTTGCCTCCTGTTCGGCGGAGCTCTCCGCCGTCGTGACCGTTGCTCAGGTTATCTGAGGTGGTAGCTTGTCATGATGGGAGAAGGGGCGGCCGTGTCAAGAATTCTTGTGACCTGCGGGAGGAAACCCGGCGCATTAAAGCATTATGTTCCTGCCCTGCGTTTGGCCGGTTGGGAGGGCGAGGTGGTCCTGGTGGATTCCGGGGATCCACGGCCCGAGGTGGAGACCTACGCCGGGGTCCTGGTGACCGGGGGCCGGGACATCCATCCATCCTTATGGGATCCCCAGGAGGCGCCCCATCCTGAATCGGACATCGATGCCGAACGGGATGCACTGGAGGCCCCGGTGCTGCGCAGGGCCTGGGAGTTGCGACGGCCCATCCTGGGTATCTGCCGGGGCGCGCAACTCCTCAATGTGGTTTTGGGGGGCAGTCTGGTGCAGCACCTTCCCGACTGGTTCGGGTGTCCCGAGGACCTGCACCGCCATGGGACCGCGGAGGAACCGGAGCTTCGCCACACGGTGAATGTGGACCCTGAATCCCGACTGGCGGCCCTGGTGGGGGCCGAGCCCCTGGAGGTGAACAGCCGCCATCACCAGGCGGTCCAAAGGCTGGCGCCAACCCTGCGCGCCGTGGCCTGGCACCCCGGGACCCGAAGGGGGGAGGAGACCCTGGTGGAGGCCGTGGAAGCGGTGGAGCGCGCACGCTTTGCCCTGGGGGTGCAATGGCATCCCGAGAACCTGGTGGGCCTGACCTCTCCGGCCGGCCAAAGGTCCCTGGGCCTTTTCAGGGGCTTCCTGGATGCCGTCAGGGCCTGAACCCCCGCCTCCCATGGAACCCTCCCTTCCCATCGAGCCCCTTCTGCCGGAGGTGGTGGCGGCCCTCCGGGGAGGGCAGGACATCGTCCTCCAGGCCGAACCCGGCGCCGGGAAGACCACCCGGGTGCCCGCGGCCCTTCTGGAGTCTGGGCTGCTGGGAGGGGGGGCCTGTTGGGTCCTGGAGCCCCGCCGATTGGCGGCCCGCATGGCCGCAGCCCGAGTGGCAGAGACCCGGGGCGAGGCCCTGGGAGGGCTGGTGGGCTATGCCGTGCGCTTCGAACAAAGGGTCTCCAGTGCCACCCTGGTGCGCTACGTCACCGAAGGGCTCTTCCTTCGCCACCTCCAGGCCCATCCGGACCTCCGGGGGGTGGCGGTGGTCATTCTGGACGAATTCCACGAGCGACACCTCCACACGGACCTGGCCCTGGCCTTGGTGCGCCAGCTCCAGCGCACCAGCCGGCCGGACCTTCGCCTTGTGGTGATGAGCGCCACCTTGGAGGGTCCCGCCCTGGCGGAGCGCTTGGGCGCCACCTTCCTGGCCTGCAAGGGCAGGGCTCACCCCGTGGCGATCGAGCACCTGGCGAGGCCGGAGGGTACCCCGCTGGCCCAGCAGGTGGCCCAGGCCCTTGCCCGGGTGGTTCCAGACCTGGAGGGCGGGCATGCCCTCGTCTTTCTGCCAGGAGCCGCGGAGATCCGCCAGGCCCTCAGCGCCTGTGCTCCCCTGGCGGAGGCCCGTGGCCTCGCCCTTTTGCCCCTGCATGGCAGCCTGTCCTTCGAGGCCCAGAAGGCGGCGGTGGCGCCCTCCGCCACCTCCAAGGTGCTCCTTTCCACCAATGTGGCCGAGAGTTCCCTCACCATCCCAGGCGTCAGGGTGGTGGTGGATTCGGGCCTGGGTCGGGAAGCCCACCACGGTGCCTGGTCCGGGTTTTCGCGGCTCGGCACCGTCCGGATTTCCCAGGCCCGGTGTGTGCAACGGGCGGGTCGGGCGGGTCGCGAGGGTCCAGGGCGCTGCCTCCGGTTGTTCACCGAGGCGGATTTCCTGGCCCGGGCGCCCTATGATGCGCCCGAGATCCTGCGGGCCGACTGGGCGGAAGGGCTCATGTTGCTCCTGGCCCTGGGGGGACTGGACATCACCAACCTCCCATGGCTGGACACCCCCTCCCCAGAGGGACTCCAAGCCGCCACCCGTCTGCTCACGCGCCTGGGGGCCATGGCGCCAGGGCAAGGGCTCAGCGCCATTGGGCAGCGCATGGCCACCCTGCCGCTCCACCCCCGATTGGCCCGCCTGGTGGTGGCCGGGGAGGACCTTGGGATTCCCCATTTGGCCCGGATGGCGGCGGTACTCCTGGAGGCCGGAGACCTTCGCCGCCGCGCGTCCCTGGGCGATCCGCGGGGTGTGGCATCCCACGACCTGGACTGTGACCTGTGGCCCCGACTGGACGCCTTCCTGGAGATCGCGGCGGCCGGATTCTCCGCCTCCAGCCAGCGACTTCTGGGCCTGGATGGGGCCGTCGTATCCCAGGCCCGACAAACCCTGCGGGACCTGGGAGGCCGCGAGGTGGATCCTTCGCCCGCCGAGGAGGCAAGGCTGCTCCAGGCCCTGCTGCGGGCCTACCCCGACCGGGTGGCCCGGTCCGGGGGGAGGGGCACGTACCGGCTCGTGGGGGGCGGTGGCGCCCGCCTGGACGGAGGCAGTCGCTGCCAGCGCCAGGACCTGGTGTTGGCCTTGGAGGCGGAAGAGGTGGTTCGCGGGGCAGGGCGCGAAGTGGTCATTCAGACCGCCAGTCGTGTGGAGCCGGAATGGCTGCTGGAGGCCTTTCCCGATTCCATCCGGGAGTGGGACACCCTGGCCTTCAACCCTGCCGGCGGCATCGTGGAACGTCGATCGGGCCTGGCCTACGAGGACCTGGTTCTGGACGAGACCCGGCGTCGTGCGGAGCCAGGGGATCCCAGGGTGGCGGCCTGCCTGGCGGAGGCCGTGGCGTCCAAGGGGCTGGGCGAGGCAGGGGAGACGGTGGAACGATGGCTGGACCGGGTGGCCTTCACCCGAGCCCATCGGCCCGACCTTGGGTTGCCGGACCGGGAGAGCCTGCTGCAGGGCGTTCGGGTCCAGGCCTGCGCGGGCTGTGCCTCCCTTCGCGACCTGGGGGGTGTGGACTGGGTCCAGGCCTTTCGGGAGACCCTGGGAAGGGATGCCTTTCGGGTGGTGGAGGGCTTCGCGCCTGACACCGTGGGGTTGCCCCGGCGGCGCGTACGGGTCGAGTACGGAGGCGATTCGCCCTCCATCGCCTCCCCGCTCCAGGACTTCCTGGGGATGAAGGAGGGGCCCCGCATCGGGGGTGGTTCGGTGCCGCTGGTGCTGCACCTCCTGGCGCCGAACCAGAGGGCCGTGCAGGTGACCATGGACCTGGCGGGTTTCTGGCAGCGGGCCTACCAGGAACTGCGTCCCCAGCTGAGTCGACGCTACCCACGCCACGAATGGCCCGAACGTCCAGCCTAGGGTCTGTTTTCTGAACAGACCCCGGCGGGTCCACAGGGCAGACCCTAGCCCTTCCGGGCCCGTCCCGAGTCCCGGAACCGGGTTCCCACGAGCTTCTGCATGCCACTGATGTGGGTGAGCACCCGTTCCAGTTTCTGCCGGGCAATGTCCTGGAACTGCAGCTGATTTAGGGTCTCGAAGATATTGTCCTGGAGCCGCTGACCGATGCGCTCGATTTCGGCGATATGGGATTCCAGTTCCCTCATCCGGCCAAGCCGGGCCTCCTGCTTCAGGCAGGTGATGCCCGTGAAGGCCTGATCGGTATGGGCCAGCATGCTCTCGATGCAGTCGATGACCTTCTGGGTCTCCTTTTCCGTGTGGGAGATGGCCTGCTCGATGGAAGGGATGATGCGGCTCCGCTCGAATTCGGTGTCCTGCTTGGCAGGGGCTTCTTCGATGAGTTGCCGGAGGCCTTCTTCCAGCCTGCGCTCCATGCTGAGGGAGGCGGCCGTAGGGTTATGGTGGGCCTTGCTCTGTCCCGTGGCGGCGATGACATGGGTGTCCAGGAGGACCACCACGCTGCCCTGGCGCACCAGGAAGCCGCTGACCCATTTGCCGTCGATGCCCGCCAGCAGGGGGCTGGCCTGTCGGTAGTCCTCATGGGACGCGGTGACCACCGAAAGGACATGGTCCACCAGGATGCCCACCCGATGGCCCTCCAGGTCCAGGATGATGATGTTCTCGGGGACGAGGGCGGCATCCTCGGGGAGGCCCAGGCGAGAACGCAGGTTGATGACGGGGAGGACCTGTCCCCGAATGTCCAGGAGACCCTCCACGCTCTTGGGCATGTGGGGGATATGGCTGAGCTTCTGGGTGGGGGTGATCTCTGCCACTTGGCCAAGGGGCACGCCATAAGGGCGGCCCGCCAAGGAGAAGGTCAAAAACTGGCTCGTGAGGTCACGGCTCCCGCTCCCCGGAAGGGATGGGGGGCTCGCCGCGCCCGGGGTGGCCAGCGCCAGGCTCAAAGGGTCTCCTCCACGGCCAGGGTCATGAGTTCGGCGGGATCCAGGATCAGCACGACACCCCCATCGCCCATGATGGAGGCCCCGGAGATGCCGGGAAGGCTGGCGAGGTAGGGGGCCAGGGGCTTGATCACCATCTCCTGTCGGCGCATGAAGGCATCCACGATCAGGCCCATGCGTCGGCCCCCGGAAGAAACCACCACCACGGGCAGTTCCAGGGCCGCTTCGGTGTTGGCCCGTCCTTCATCCTTGAACTGCAACAGTTCACGCAGCCGTGTGACGCCCAGGACTTCCCCGCGGAGGTTGATGGCCTTGCGTCGGGTGAGGAAGGAGACGGCCTCCGGTGGAATGAGCAAAGTCTCCTCCACGGCGGTACCCGGAAGGGCGAAGACCTGGCCCCCTGCCCGCATGAGCAGGGCGTCGATGATGGCCAAGGTGAGGGGCAGCTTCAGGGTGAAGATGGAGCCCTTGCCGACCACGCTGCGAACATCAACCGTGCCATTGAGCTTCCGCACATTGGAACGGACCACGTCCATGCCCACGCCCCGGCCGGAGATGTCCGTGATGGTGGCTG
>CAZPUI010000296.1:0-6717 GCA_964589695.1 uncultured Solibacteraceae bacterium
GCCTGGGCCGAGGGGGGCGCAGGGAAGAGCTGGAAGGTGGAAGGGACGGCCTTGCGGTGGCGGTCGAAGCCATCGTTGGCCAGGAGCTGGGCTCCCAGGAGGAGGAAGGGGGTGAGGCAGGAGGTCTTCAAACGGGACTCCAAGAAGGGGGTTGGGTCAGCGCAGGTTCGCCATGACGTTCACGGCGACCTCCGGGTGATCGGGATGGTCGGTGGTGAGGAGGAGGGTGGCCCCCCGGGGGCCGGGCGGGTCCTGGGGGGGGGGCCGCAGGACCAGGGCATGGCGGGAGGCTGCGGCCGTGGGCGGTCCCTCCACCAGGAAGGGAGGGGAGGGGTTTCGCAGCCCCAGGATCCGGAAGGGGCGCCCCCGGGCCTCCTGGAGGGTGAAGGGAAGCGTCTGGGTCTCCGTCCTGGGGCCCGGCTCGAACACCATCCGGCCAGGCTGGACCCGCAGGGGTTTCCCGGTGCTCCACAGTACCGGCAGGAGCCACCGGGGGGCCTCGGGAATCCCGGTGGCGAAGGGCACCAGGACCTCCCCGGAGGCCTGGCCCGGTGGGAGGTGGGATCCCGTGAGGGTCACCGCCGCCTGGAGCTCCGCCCCCGTATCCACCACCTCCACCGACAGGAAGGGGGGCAGGTCGGCCCCCCGTTCGAGCCTGGGCCTGCCCCCCGCGGGGCTAAGGAGCCGCACCCGCTGGACCCGCACGTCGCCCGGCAGCACCTCCCGGAAGGACGCAAGGTCCGGGTTGGCCTGGAGGGGCGGCACCACCTCCCCTTCCAGGACCACCTCCACCCGGGGTTGTCGAGGGTCATTGGAGTGGAGGGTCAGGGTCTTGTGCACATGCCCCTGTTCCCGTGCGGGATCCAGGGTGACCTCCACGATCAGGTACTCGCCGGGCCCCAGCACCCGCCTCGCGGTCACGGCCGTGGTGCAGCCGCAGGAGGTCTCCACCTCGTTCAGCACGAGGCGCCCGGCCCCCTCGTTTCCGACCCTTACCTGGACCTGGACCTTCTGCCACGAAGGCAACCGACCCAGGTCGTGACGGACCTTGTCTACGGTCAGGGAGGGGTCCTGGGCCCCCCGGGCCAGGCATGCGAGACAGGCCAGGAGCAGTGTGTGCATTGAATGCCTTCAGGGGGTGGCATCAAATGCGGGCTTTGCCCGCGTTTGATGCGGGGTCCAAGGGATGGCACGCATGCGTGCCATTAGAGGCCGCGCAGGGTCATTGGGCTGGTGAGCCATCCTGAATGGCGCGGCCGGGCGGTCCCCCCTGAACGGCAATTGTGCATTTAGTTCAGGCTCACGTTGTCCAGCACGAAGGAGGTCTGGAGACTCGCGTCCTCCTTGGCCATGAAGCGGATCTGCACGGTCTGGCCCTTGAAGCTGGACAGGTCCACCCGCTTCTGGACATAGCCCGTGCTGCGGTTCAGGTTGCTGTAGGTGACGTAGCCCAGCACCGCCCCGGCGGGGTTGCAGACCTGGACCTGGAGGGTGTCATAGGCCTTGGTGGTGGTGGTCTCGGCGGTGTCCACATGCAGGTAGAAGCTCAGGGTGCCCCCACTGGCGGGGATGGTGGTGGTCTGGGCCAGGTATTCCGAGGAGACCTTGCCGTAGCCCCCGAGCCAAGCGTCGTTCACCCCGGCGTAGGGCGACTGGCCCGAGGAGGCACCGATGCTGGTGGTGTGGCCCGTCCAGTTCGCCGCCCCCTGCTCGAAGCCGCCGTTCTTGATGGGTTCGCTGGGGTTCACCGTGACCACCCGGGTGGCCGTGCCCTTGGCCCCCGTGCTGTCCACGGCGGTGAGGGTCACCGTGTAGTTCACGGGCAGGCCCGTGGTGTTGGTGAAGGTATGGCTGGCATGGGCGCCCACGGCGTTGCTGCCATCCCCGAACTGCCAGGAATAGCTGAGGGTGGCCGTGGTGGAGGTGGTGGTGGCCGTCCCGACGAAGGCCTGGGTGGCCCCGGTGGGCAGGGTCACGTTACTGGAAGGCGTGGTGATGGTGGCCACCACGGTGTTGGGGGACTCGGGCCAGGTGATCTCAAAGGGGTTGAAGTAGAACTGGGGGTACTGGTGGCCCCCATCCACGTAATAGGCGCCATAGTTCATGGCCTGGGGGATCTTGAAGGTGCCCGCGGGCCGGTTGGTGCGGGCACCCCAGCTGTTGAGCAGGATCCAGGTGCCATCCTCATCGTCGTAGCCCACCAGGCACACCAGATGGCCGCCCCCGCCGCTGTCCCAGGAGAGACCGCTGTACTTGTCCACATTGGACCAGGGGGTGTCCTGGGAACTGTTGTTCCAGAAGCTGCTGAAGTTGCTCCAGGCACTGGCCGTGGGCAGCATGTAGCTGAAGGCAATGGCCTTGGTCTGGTTCAACACATTCTTGATGTTGGCGATGGCCGTGGCCGGGGGCACCCCCCGCACGGTCACGCTGGTGGCTGAAATGCCCGAAATAGCAACCTTCGGGTGCGTGGCAATGGGGGACGCCGGCATGGAGGACGCGTAGCCGCAATTGCGGGCGCCATCCACATAGGCCGCGTTGGTGTTGGACCAGGGCACGAAATAGGGGTTGGCGGCGTACCAGGCGGCGAACTTGCCTGCCGTTCCCCCGCAGCAGGGGTTGCTGGCGGTGAACTTCGAATTCATGTACTGGATGGAGAAAAGGGCGGGATTCCCCGTGTGGACGCCCGAGGCGATGGAGGCCGCCGCCGTGGAGCCCCAGATCCAGCAGTCCCCGCAAGCACCCTGGCTCCACTTCGAGGGGGTGTAGCCCATGAAGGGCAGGAGGCTCAGCTTCGCGGCGGCACCGGCCTCGCTGGCCTCCCGAAGCTTGTAGTGGAGGGCCGCGTCGATGCGGGCCTCCGGCATGACTTCCTGCTCCAGGTGCCAGATGGATCGGGTGCGGGCATCGGGGCGCATGATGGGGTAGAGGCGCTCCGGGAAACGATCCCGGGCTTCCTCCCGCGCCGCCAGGGTGGCCTCCTGGCCAAGGATGGGCAAGGCCACCAGGGAGGTGACGAGCAGACTGAGGACGAGACGACCCTTCATGGGGGCCTCCTTCGAGGTGGGGGGGTGGGGGAGGATGCAGGCAGGCCGAAGGCCCGCCGCCCAGCGCGGCCCCAATGGCCGGGTTGGGGAGCATGGAACCGAACTGGATTCACCACCCAAATCCAGGGAATACTCTGGAAGGGGTGGGGATGCTGCCGACCGGACCCGAGGACACGGGAACCGGACCTGTCAAACCCCGAGGGGGCCGCGTGGTGGTAGTCCAATCATGGGTCCTCACACCCCACCCACCAGTGCCATTGGTCATGGGTCGAAAAATATCTCTTTTTTACTGATCACCGTTCCATCCCCACGGAGGCCCCATGCCGATCCGGGTGTGCGTTGTCGAGGACCAGGCGCTGATCCGTCACGGTCTTTGCAGCCTGCTGGCCCTCAGCACCGCCGTGGAGGTGGTGGGCGAAGCCAGGGACGGCCTGGAGGCGGTGGACCTGGTGCCCCGACTGAAACCCGACGTCCTGCTCCTGGACATCCGCATGCCCGGCCTGGATGGCCTGGGGGTCCTGCGGGAGCTGCACCGCCTCCAGGCCCTGCCCCCCACCCTGATGCTCACCACCTTCGACGACGACGGCCCCCTCTTCGAGGCCCTGAGGTGCGGCGCCAAGGGCTACCTCCTGAAGGATGTGAGCCCCGGCCAGCTGCTGGAAGCGATCCAAGCCCTGGCCCAGGGCGGCACCTACATCCAGCCCGCCCTCACGGAGCGGGTCCGCCAGGCCCACCCCAGGACGGCCCCCCTGCCCTGGGGCGAGCCCTCCTTCACCGGCCGGGAACTGGAGGTGCTGCGCCTGATGGCGGGCGGCTACACCAACCGCGAGATCGCCGACGCCCTGGGGATCGCCGAAGGCACCACCAAGAACCACATCTCGAGCATCCTGCTCAAACTCGGGGTTCGCGACCGGACCCGGGCCGTCCTCAAGGCTCTGGAGCAGGGGTACTTGGGGTCCTAGCGAATCAGCGCAGGATCTTTTCCATCGCTTTGCCTTTGGCCAGTTCATCAATCAATTTGTCGAGGTACCTGATTTTTTGGGTGAGGGGATCCTGGATATCCTCGACACGAATCCCGCACACCACGCCCTTGATGAGGGAACTGCTGGGGTGAATCGCAGGAGCCTGGTCGAAGAAAGTCTGGGAATCGATGGCTGCGCGGGTGTGATGGGCCAATGCTTCCCGCGTATAGCCCGTCAACCAGCAGATGATCGTATCGACCTCTTCTTTCGTGCGGTTCTTGCGCTCGGCCTTCTGCACATACAGGGGATACACACTGGTGAACAGAAGTTTTCCGATTTCTCGGGTGGACATGGGCGTTCCTCCGTGTGGTTTTGAACCTTTCGACGAATCAACCACCGTTTCCATCGTGGAATGGGATTGAAGCATGAACGTTGATTCCATGCTCGATCTCATTAGTTGAATTTACAATTATTTGGTTACCAGGACAGGCCACATTTGACAAAACCCAATGATGGTGGGCAATGATCTGATCCGCCTGAAGAGACGGGCGGTTTTTCGTCGTGTGGGCATCCGAAACCAGGATGGTTTTGTAGCCAAGCACAGAGGCTCTTCTTGCAGTGGTATCAACACAAAGCTCGGTGGCATAACCCGATAAATAAAGGGTTGTAATTTCAAGATTATCCAGCGTGGCCTGAAGGTCGGTGTTATGGAATGCATCTCCATGCGTTTTATTGATATAAAGGTCATCGTGTCGAGCAAGAAGCGCCGGGTGAACCTGCCAGGCAGGAGATCCTGGAGCCATGGGAGAGCCTTCCGGGCCAATATGCTGGATAAAAATTACAGGCATCGAATGGCTTCGCGCAATTTGCGTTAACCGATTGATGGCGGCCAGGGTTTCTTCGGCCCTATACATTTCAGGAGGGAATGAAAAGGGCCCAACCTGGGCGTCAATGACAAGAATTGCGCTTTTCGCCATCCGAATCCTCCGTTGTCAAAGCCATTTCTTCATTTGGACATCCACACATCTGGGACTTGATCATGTTTGAGCCCTTCCCATCCGCAGGGGTCTTCGGTGTTCGTGGGACCGGCAGGCACCATGTTCCCCCGATTCTGATGGAGGCTCGCTTAAAGGGCCAGGCTCCAGGCTCCGAGCAACTTTCGTTCCCCCAGGCCGTGGGCAGTCGATGTGGGCCAAGCTCACACGGATCGCTTCCCCATGTGCGCCGGGGTTCAGCCCCTGGGCAATACGACCCTGAAGGTGGTGCCCTGTCCGGGTTCGCTTTCCACATGGAGCCAGCCCCCCAGGACCTCCACCAGCCGCTTGGCGATGGAGAGGTCGAGGCCGCTGGAGCCTTCCCCCGCGGTGGGCTGGGCGGAGCGTGGGGCGAACTGCTGGAAGAGGGTGGCCTTGTCCTGTTCCGTGAGGCCTGGCCCCTGGTCCTGGACCTCCAGCACGGCCATGTCCCCCTGGGCCTGTGCGCGAATCCACACCGTGCCCCCCGCGGGTGTGAACTTGAGGGCGTTGGACACCAGGTTGTCCAGAACCTCCTGGAAGAAGGGGCCGTCCGTCCGCGCCAGGAGGCTCTCCGCCAGGCCCTCCACATCCAGATGGATCCCCTTGCGCTCCGCCTGGAGGAGGTACGCCTGGGCCTTGTGGGCCGCCAGGAGGGCGATGTCCACCACCTCCAGGTGGGGCTGGATTCCGCCCTGCTCCAGGGCCTGGACATTGAGCACCCTTGAGATCAGGGCGGACATATCCCGGGCCGCCGTCGCCACCATCTGGAGCCAAGGTCGGGCCTCCCCAGGCCCTCCCGGAATCTCCCCCCGGAGCAGCCCTTCGCTCACCTGGCGGATGAAACTCAGGGGGTTCTTCAGGTCATGGGCCGCCAGGGCGATGAAGGCATTCTTCTCCTGGTTGAGTCGCCGCAGTTCCTGGGTGGCCTCCCGCACCCGGGCCTCCAGCACCCGGTTCCGGCGGGCCAGGAGACGGGTGCGCAGCACCACCACCCCGGTGACCATGAGCCCCAGCAGCAGCCCATAGCCCGCCTCGGCCCAGGGGGTGCGCCAGGGGGCCGCCCGCACCGAGAAGGGAAACTGGAAGGGCCCACTCACATTGCCCGCATGGTCCCGCCCCCAGGCCTTGAACACGTAGTGCCCCGGCGGCAGCCGGGGGTGGTCCACCTGGGCCTCGCCGCTCCAGTCCCGGGGCTCGGCCTCCAGGCCCACCAGCTGGGTGCGGAATTGGGTTTCCCGCTCCCGAACGTAGCTGAGCAGGGCCAGGGAGAAGCTGAGGTGATTCTCCCCGTGGGACAGCACCACCCCCCTCGGGGCCTCGGCATTGCGGGAGGGCGCCAGGACCCTTACCACCAGGGGCTTGGGCACCCGATCCGGCACCTCCGTCCCCGGATCGAACACCGCCGCCCCCCCAGGGGTTCCGGTCCAGATCCGACCAAGGGCATCCACCATGGAAGCGCCATGGTTGCAGTCGTGGTTGGGCAGGCCATCCCCCATGGTGAACCGGTCCACTCCCGCCACCCCCGGACGGAACCGGGCCACGCCCCGGGGGGTGAAGGCGTAGATCCGGCCCTGGAGGTCCTGCTGCAGGCCGTACACCGTCCCCTCCTGGGGGGCCGGTGCGGGGGGGCGCCCCGGACGCCCCCCGGGGTCCAGGCCCCAGATGCCCTTGCCCAGGGAGGCCACCCAGAGGTGG